>DASYWW010000039.1 GCA_035935655.1 Candidatus Bathyarchaeia archaeon | reverse complement strand
AGAGATCCTTGGATGACTCACGTGCTCGACAGGTCAGAAAATACGTTCAAGACGAGCGCCCCGGTACTCTCCCGGCAGCGGTCGTGATGAATTGTAGAAAGCCAGATGGACTAAGTTTCACTGAGACTGAGGGAGGTGCCGGGAGACTCAGAATCAAAAGCAAGCTTTGGCTCGTAGATGGCCAGCATAGAATAGCAGGGCTCGAACTTGCGGCCGAAAAAGACGAAGAAATGCGAGGCTATTCGGTTCCGGTTGTTATTCTGAACGGGCAGACTAGAGAGTCGGAGATGGAGCACTTCTTCGTGATAAATGATCGGCAGAAAGGAGTCGCCGTCGACTTGGTTCTTAGATATTTGGTGTCTGGAGAGAGAAATGGTAGGCCACGAGGCCGAGACGACGTCCTCGCAATAAAGGTGACTGACCGTCTGTCTCTGGACCGAAGTTCGTGCTGGTTTAGGAGAATAAGGCTCACAAACGAGCCGAGACTAAAGACCCATACAATAACTGAACTATCATTTCATAGATCTTTATTGCCCGCTGTAAGAGTTCCATCAATCAGACGGTCTGATCCAAAACAAGCAACGGCGGTCATAACTAACTATTGGAATGCCATAAGGGACTTGATTCCGGACTCTTTTGCGGATCCACGTAGATATCTCATTCAGAGAACAGTCGGGGCTTACACTATGAACATTGTCTTTCCTCACATCTTTGACTTGTGCCTGCGCAAGGACAGTCTCTCTCAGCCAACTTTCCTAGAGGCACTGCTGAGTACTGGAATTGATTCGGAAGATTGGACGAGGCAAGCTGCTGGGGCCTATGCTGGAGCTGCGGGGTTTAGCAGACTAGCAGAAAAATACATTCAAAAGCTTCCAAATGCATCATTAAGTGTGAGGTAGTTAGCAGGCTGCGATTGTCGAATAATGCAAGGGGCAGACTGCTTAATCAAGATGCGAGAACCCTTCTCCAGCATGTGGATGAGAACTCAGTAGACGTTACGCTAACATCGCCTCCTTACTACGACCTGAAAGATTACAAAGATCCGCGCCAAATCGGGCTTGGCCAATCCTACGAGAGCTACAAGAGTGACTTGACACGCATCTTCTCTGACGTTTTGAGAGTCACAAAGGATACCGGCTCACTGTGGGTAGTTGTTGACAATCTGAGAATAAAGGGAAAATTGACCCTTCTTCCACTTGAAATGGCAGAATGGATCAGAAGCTGTGGATGGATACTTCAAGATGTTCTTGTTTGGGATAAGATCAAATCGAGGCCGGTTATTAGGGGGCTCGGACTCAGAAAGGTCTACGAACACATCCTAGTCTTTTCTAAAAAAAAGAACTTCAAACGTCACCTCGAAAGAGTCAGAAACTATGAGCTCACTCAGTGGTGGGTAAAATGGCCAGAAAGATACAAGTCTGCAGGGAAGGCACCATCCGATATTTGGTCGTTTCTAATTCCCTCTCAAGGCAATTGGAGCCGATGGCCGATTTTCAAATACCAAAAACTGCATGAGTGTCCTTTTCCTCCTGACCTGGTTGAACAGGTCCTACTTCTTTCAACGGATGAAGATGACATGGTTCTAGATCCCTTTGCTGGATCGGGCATGACCTTGGCAGTCGCAAACTGCATGAAGCGAAATTTCACTGGCTTCGAAGTTAGTGGAGAATACCTGAGGAATTTCTGGGATCAACTCATGCCCGTCATACGGCACTGGTATCAAGAGAAAAATGCGCAGATGCTTCTCTCTCCAGATGATATTGAGGAGCGACTGGAGAAACTGAAAAAGCTAAAGTTCGCAAGAACGCTCTCACAGAAACTAATCGCCGAGGTACCGGCATTTCGGCCAGCGAGCACATTTGTCTTGCAGAAGGACGACAAGATTGATGTCCATCTTCTCTATGATGACAGCGTAAAACCACTAGACGGATCCATTGAAGCGCTCGCAAACAAAATCGTCCAGGGTCTCCTCCAGAGTAGAGATTTGAAGACTTTCGGGGTTGATGCGAGGACCCAAGTACTAAGCGCACGCCAGTTCGTAGGCACGATGAAGGATTCTTTGAACCTCACCCCCTTGTGGCTTTACAAGCGTCATCACATGTGGGAGTCATCGACAAAGTTTGACGAGTGGGCAGCAAGGTACAACGACGAAGGTTGGAAGGAACGGTATTTCATGGGCAAGAGCCCGCCCTTAGTTAGCAACATCGATATTTTCCAAAAGATAGTTGACCTTAGAAAACCTTCATCAACTGATTAGCCTCGATCCCTCGACCCGATTTGCTTCTGGTCTGAAGATCACAATCATCGATGGAAATGGGGCCGAGCTGGACTCTCCCTCGAATCTCAACCGGCCTTGGATGAATCTGATCTCACCACGAACGCAATAATCCCAGAACCATTTCGTATCGGTTCTAGCTGGCACTAAACATACGACTGTAGCATTACTTACGGAGCTCTCGTGCCAAGCTTTGCGGATCCATTTCCCAATCTCTCTTCCATAGGGAGGATTCATCCAACATGTCTCGTTAGTCCAGGACTTACGAAGACCATTTTCACGTTCACTTAGAAACCTCCCAACCTTCGTGTTTGATGAGTCTGCGCATACATCGAGGGTAAAGTGGAATTCAGAGTTTAGTTGGTTGAAAAATTCGCGTGGAGTTCTATGGTCGTTCCTTACTGAACTAAACATTACCTTCCGAATCTTCCACCTCATTGTCTTCCCTTGTATTGTGAAACCGCCCGCTGCGAACTCTTTTTGTCTTGTTTTGATCGTTCTAATTCAGTTCTTGCTATTTCTGCGGCCACTTTGCTTACCATAAGCTAAGGCCGACAGTTGCGGCTTAGCCGGTAACGTCTTCCGGATCTATGAAGGTCACCTCGCCTTTCCTTAGAGCCTTAGTGAACGATTTTCTTTCACGATCCATCATCTCTTCCATAGTCATTCCAACCCGCCGTTTCTTTCCTTTGGCTCGACCCTTCTCACTCTTTCCCAAGAATAACTTCGCAAAGCCCATTACCTCGAGTTCGACGGACTTGCTAACCTGATGCCATTTCTCGGCAGAAGCAATAACCCCAATTGGAGCAAGATTAATCTCTGTGTCAATAGCGCTGCCTTGAATCGTTATTTTCACGCCGTCTATTCTTGCCATTGGGTCTCCTTGAATTAGTCGGTCGTTAAGCTTCTCAACAAATCCTTTGACACTTCGATTCTCCGTTGTTAGAACCAAAGGCCGTTTCACATTCCGTGTTAGAGGGCTCATTCTTCCTAACATTCCTTCCCCACGCATAGTTTTACAGTCCTCCCTTTAAGTTGCTCTCGCTCTTGCAGGTTCAAGTAGCAGGACAATTCAAGGTGACTTTGAGCCAACCCTTTCGGTTACGCAACGGCTATGCGACAGCAAACTATCGGCTACGCCATGGCAATAACGGGATTCATTGACGAGTTCGACACGAAACGGGGGAAAGCCAGAACAATCCAAGTCCAAGGCTATCCTCCTCTAAAATTGAACTGCTGGTACAACGAAAAAACGTCTATGACAAAATTTCCCATCAAAAAGGTTGCCTGGATTCAACAGAGCACTAAGCCCGAAAAAGTCATCATAATGGAAGAGATAGATTTTGGAAACCGACGTGAATTGAGACTTCGGTATCACATCATTGGGAAGAAACCAGGCATGCGAGGCAAGTGGACCTTTGGACAATATGCTACATTGATTCCCCTGCCTGACTTTCTCACTCTGTTAGAGGTCGCAGGGAGAAATGGGCTCTTGGGTCAAGTTAGGCCGAAGTCGCTTGAATCGTTTTTCAGTTAGCAGATTTGACTTTGAGTTCGAGGCTTGAGTAGCTCTATGCCGATTGAGAGAGTCGTCACGGAAGAGGTGTTCTTAGCGTTCGTCAAAGACTTGTTCGACTGGCTGGGCGACGAGAAAAAGAAGCTAATCGCCAATGCCGAGGAAGGACTTCGAACATTCGGAGGTAAGAATGAGAAGCTGGCATTCTACTTCAGAGGCTACAAAGGCGGAGTCGAGGTTTTGATTGAGAATTTTGTAGAGCGACTTCAGCACGAAGCAAAAGGAGAGGCGAATACGGCTTTCGGGTTGTAAAACAGCAGTCGAGGTGACCAAGCAGAATGAAGAAACCCGCTAAGAATTTGCGGAAACTCGACAGAAACCTTCAGAGAGCTATTAGGTCTCTGGTTCGGTTTGGCATCGAAGGTGCGGATACTCCGAACTATAGAATATTCCTCATCGGGAAAGAGCTCTTTCTGGCAATCCATCTCGATAGATTCCCAGAATGGAAGTGTGGAAGTATCGAGAAAGGGCTAAAACTGTGAGGCAAGCCAAAGCACTTCGGAGAACACGAAAGGAATTCCTCAGTTCGTAAAGGTGTGACCCGAAACATGCCTACCCCGGAACACAACAATGTTGTAAATGCATTAGATCAAGCGCTCAGGGAATCGGGGTACGAGGTTTCCCACGGCACTGCCTTACCGTTCCCTTCTGTTTTGGAGAGGTTTGGGCATCGACGCCTAATGCCGGACTTGTGGGCAAATAAGAAAGGAATCAAACAATACGATGTTTACCAGGTCTGGGATAGTGAAGGCTCGGGGGACGCAATCTCCGAAGTAATGAGAGCCGAATTAACTCCGAATGTTGGGTCTCTTTCGATTGTGCTTGTCGAGAATGAACGTTTAGCGCGAAAAAACGACAATTGGACGTTATCTTACACTCGAAACTATGTGAAAGGCGTTCTTGAGGTACTCGATCACAGTCGCCTTAGTTTTCCGTGGAATGAGTTCTACTTTGCTGAAGTTAGCTCCGCAATGGCTAAGGATCTCGTGAAGACGAAGCAGTATTTGAAGCAGAAATTGGGTATCTAACTACGTCGTTCGATTTACCTGCCTCTACTCCCAATTAAGTCCAGCTACTAAAGCAACCTACGGAATGTGAGATCGGAAATTGCAGAGCTGAAGGATCGTCGTTCTACAGGGGCTGTCTGAAGCACTTCTGTGGGATGCACTATCGTCAACATCGGGAGAATTCCTCGGTTCTACATTGGTTGAACAGAAATCACTGAAGAGTTTCAGCTAAATTGCACTTGTAAGAGTTGAGGTAGGAAAAGCTCAGTGAAAGAGGGTTCGTTGTATTTGTGCGGGAAAACAACAAAACCTCCAAGTTTTTTATCTTTCGAAGGCACTGCCATAATCCTAAGTTGGGTCGCGGAGGAGGGTTCGGACATGGAGCGGTTCGAACTGGAACACGAACAGTGAATCGGTTCGCCTACGTCTTTGGACCTATTCTGATTTTCGTAATCGTTCTGTATGCCTGGTCAACATTTGACCCTTCATCTTTCAACGGAATGACGGATGCAGTTAGTAAGTTCATCAAAGCATGGAGAGGAGGAACCTGATCCTGCCAAGAAAGCTGACGGATCAGCCAACTTGCAAGACTTGTGGAGTGTTAGCGTGGCATAACGCCGATTGGGGTATGTGGATTTGTCCGAGATGCGACAAGCCCATTGGAAACGCACCACTTCGTCCTCTTCGAGAGCGTGGAAAAGGAATACAGGCGGCAGAAAAAGCGAGGCTGACATATTCGATCTCCGCAACGTCATACAACTGATCACTGTAAGACCTTTCTGCCATTCAAATGCTACCGCAGAGCGACTCCTCAAAGACATCTGAACTATTAGGAAAGCGGAGTCGTAACGCGACTTTCGGAGCATCTTCACCGTTCTTGTCCTTTTAAGTTGGATTCAAGAAATGAAAGGTGAAGACGTGTAAATCAATGATGGATCGGATCGAGAAGCTGAAGCCTCACGTAGACAAATTGAAGCCCTACGTAGAGAATGTGATTAACCTCGCTTCATTGTTCGGGTTCGGGAGTTTCACGATACTTGCTGTGTTAGCTTATCTCTCAACTTCTCCTAAGTTTCTGTTGTCCCATTCTGGAATCTGGATTCAGGGTGTCCCGTTCGGTTGGGTAGTCGGCACGTTAGCCCTCGCATCTCTGAGAACGGCATATCAGGCGATCATACGATTGAAGTTCTGGGAGGTAGCTCTAATCGCAGTTCTGCTTGTCTTATTCTATCTCTCTTTCTTGAGAGCATAGCGGAGTGCCTGTTAACCTCTAATGGTTATATTGCCAGGTATCGAAAAGTTTTGTCTGGGAATTATTGGTAACCGTTGACGACGCGACACTCGTAGCATTAATCGCAGTAGCCATTGTAGTAGTGGGAGCCATAATCGGCTACTTGCTCAAGACAGAACGTCGCCTAACTAAGCTTGAAGTAAAGGTTCAGTTCTTGGAGACTTTTGAGAAAGGAGTGGCGACGGGGAAAACGGGAAGAATTGTCGCTCTTGAAGAAGAACGAGAGGTTACTTTGATTAGGGAGAAAGCGGAGAAGAAATAGAAGGGGCAAATTTGACCGACCTTCTTATCGCTAAGCCACGCCAAGAGAGAAAGACGGAGCTACTTGAGAAAGCCAAAGCATACCAGTTGACTTACGACGAGGCGATTGAATTGAGAAACATAATCGAGCAAGATAAGCAGATTGACGAGTTAACGAAGTTTCTCTTGATCTTCGGAATAGGTGCGTTAATCGGCTACATTCTCGCAAAAGATTAATCGTTCAATTTACCTACCTCTAAAACTAATCAAGTCCCGTTACTAACGCTCCGTATGGAATGTGAGGTCGGGAGTTGTGAAGGTGAAGCATTGTCGTTCTGTAGTGGGTGTCTAAAGCACTACTGCGAGAAGCATTATCGTGAACATAGAGAGAGCTTCTCCGTTCTACATTGGTTGAACAGAATTCACTAAAAGCTTCCCTTAAGTTAATAGCTCTGACTTAAAGCTCCTACCATAATCGACCATCCTGCTCCTCGATGAAACGTCTAAGGGAACGAGAAATTATCCGCATCATCACAAAGCAATTCACCAACCAACTGGGACTCCCACTAGGCTTCGACGATGACGTAGCAGCAATTCCCTTTTCATCGAAAACATGGATCATTCTGAAGACCGACATGCTCGTTGGAAGCACTGACGTCCCGCCTGGAATGACCGTTCAAGAAGCGGCGAGGAAAGCCGTCGTTGCCACTGTCAGCGACTTCGCCGCGAAAGGCGTCCAACCAAGAGCCCTTATCGTATCTATTGGACTTCCTGCGCCTGCCAAACAGAAGATGGTCCAGGACCTGGCGCGCGGGCTCAGCCAAGCAGTCCTAGAGTACCGTTGCAAGATCATCGGAGGCGACACCAGCCAAGCTGATGATCTAGTAATAGGGATAGCGGGCGTTGGATTTGCCAATCCAAAAAGACTGCTTCGAAGAAATGCGGCCCAGATTGGAGATGTTGTCGCCGTCACCGGGCCCTTCGGGAGAGCTGCTGCGGGCTTGAGGATCTTAATGTCAAAAGAAGGGAAGGATCGAGCAGGCTATCCTTCCTTGGTTAGTGCGGTGCTTCGCCCCAAAGCCAGATTAGCAGAAGGAATCATTCTGGCGAACAGCGGTGGAGTTACGAGTTCGATCGATTCCAGCGATGGTCTTGCGTGGAGCTTACATCAACTTGCAAAAGCTAGTCGGAAGGACATCAAGCTTCACACTATCCCGATTCCAACCGGGCTTCAGACTTACGCGAACAAGAATCGCCTTTCAGCAATGGGTCTCGCGCTGTACGGTGGCGAGGAGTACGAGCTTGTCGTAACCGTCAAACCAAGGAGATTCTCGGATTTGAGGGAACTGGTTCCATCTCTACGGAGAATCGGCATCGTGGAAAAGGGGGATGGAAAAGTAGAAGCTCAGTTTGGGGGAAAGCGTATTCGGGTCAAAGAACAGGGCTGGGAACACTTCGCCTGACCCATCTCTAAGCCCGGGGATTGATACTCTATTACGACCGTAATCTAGAAGAACTCCGGTCGAAGCGGCACGAATGACAATCATGTCCAAGGCGGGCGACGTCTACAACGTTCCACGAGGCACAGCCTATCTAACAACACAACAAATCATCACCTACACCGCCTACCTAGTCTTCTACGTCGCCCTCGCGAGGATCTTGAGGCCGGAGGAGGTCGGCCAAGTTTCCCTTCTACTCGCGGCCCAGGCTGCTTTTGTCGCTCTTACACAGCTCGGACTGCCTTCAGCAGCAACTCGCTATGTTTCAGGCAACATTGGAAAAGGTGACCCTCAAACTGCGGGCGCAGTAGCAAGGACGATTCTGAGACTCTCAATTCTAGTTGGAGCGGTAGGTCTAGCGATCGCCGCGCTAATCTCACCGCTTGTAGGGCCTTCGGTCATCGGTTCAGCTGACGCCGGAAATCTCTTGATCCTGACCTTTTTCTCCGGTTTCCTCCTAGACATGATTCTCGTCTATGGATCCTACTTCATCGGTGTAGGAGCCTATGCACGGAACCTCTATCAGAACGCAACGTACATTCCTCTAAGCCGCGGCCTTGGCCTCCTACTCGCACTCTTGGGATATCGCGTAACAGGTATTGTCTCAGGATGGCTCGTCGGTGGATTGGTTGCGGTACTCCTCTCAGTATATCTCTGGCACGGGCAGCTGCCAGAGCACACCTCGCATCCCATTAGACCACTCTTAGCATTCAGCTTGCCAGTCTTTGGATCCGCCCTCATTACCTTCGGCCAACAGTACGGCGACATTACCATTCTACAAGCCATAATCGCTAAACTATCGACCACCGGCGCTTACTACCTAATTGTCTCAAGCGTAAGTTTTCTTTCAGTCCTTTGGATTCCAGTAACCCAAGCACTCTACCCCGCTCTCTCCGCAAGCCACGCCACTGGGGGCACTGAGGCCGTTTCGGAACGGCTGGCAGTAGCCTTCAGGTTGACCAACCTCGCCGTCCTACCTTTGGGAGCAGCACTAGCCGCCATAGCTCCAACCGCGATAGAGCTCGTCTACGGACCCACCTACGTAAGCCAGGCTGGAATCTTTGCCATACTGGCCCTAGCCACTATTTTTACGGCACAAGGAACAATTCTAACAACGTCACTGCAAGCAGTTGGCCGAGCGAGACAAGTCCTCACTGTGACCTTAGCTTCGACCCTCATAGGTTTGTTTACGGTTGCATTTACTGTCGGAATCTTGGGAACACTTGGAGGCGCTCTAGGAAGACTGGTGTTAGCCGCGGGCACAGTCATCCTAGCTCGACGTAGTTTGGGATCTTCGGTAAAGACACACACTGAGAACGCACTACCTATCGCAGCTCTCCTGGGATTGGGAGTAGGGGTCCCGCTCGCGATAGCAGATTTCATCCTCATAGGTTACCTTAGCCCCTTTCGGAGGCTCCCCATTCTCATCGGAGTGTTTGTTCTATCCTTTCTGGCAATCAGCAGGACCTTCAGGATATTCAGGGCGTCCGACTTTGGGATCTTGAAAGATGCCTTGCCCCACCGCTTTCATCCACAGCTAAGAGCGATCGAACATTTGATTGTAGGCCGCACGAAAGATGCTAGTCACGGCTAGTCTCAGGCGGGCCCGGCGGGATTTGAACCCGCGACCTTCGGCTCTCCCCTAGTCCGTAGAGGGCCGACGCTACTGTCCGTACTGAGCTACGGGCCCAACACGATTCGACAAAGCCCTCCAGTAAAATGCCTTACCCACACAAGTCGGCAGAATATTCTCTGTGTTGAAAGAGAAAAAAAGGGAAAGTGGGAGAGACTAGGCCGAGTGCTAGGATTTCTTGGAAAGACTTCCGAGCCGGCTGTAGGTCAATCCCAAGAACGCAGTTGCGACCACCAGTATCACTAGGGTCGCGAGAGGTAGCCATTGAGATGTGATGGACACTGGTGTATACGTCGGCAGGGACATCTGAATACTTAGACTGGTGACAACGTAGTTTGGATGTGGGTTCGCGGTGATCCCTACCATAACACATCCATGATAAGATGGGTCGTATCGAGGTCCAGCTGAGTCTGGGCAGTTGGAGCCTGTGCCAAGAATGCTGCCGCCATACCAGCTCGGAATGGTGAACGAGTAGGTCTTCACAAGAACGTTGTTGCCACTGTTCTTGCTCCCTATCGTTGGCCAAGGAGAAAGGTTGTCAGTCGCGTTTGCTCCTGAAGGCCATTTCCCGTCAACAAGCTGGGCCCACGGCCAATAAATCGTCAGGTTTCTGACTTCAAGCGTTGCTGTTGGATTGTCATTGACTATCGTAACGGATAGTGTTCCACTGTCTCCGGGAACGTACGAGGCTCGATCGTATCGGGCGGCTATGCTTTGGGCGTGAACGGGTTGTCCGAGGGAGACGAGTGCGATCGCAACGATAGCGGTTGCTGCTATAATTTTTCCTATTTTTCGGTTCATAGCATTTGATGCGCTAATTCGAATTGGTATAAGGTTAGTCGTTACCTTCGATGAAGAGGCTAAGTTCGTGACGCAGCGAGCTTAGCAAAGCTTGATACGGGTTTACTTTCTAGAACCTTTGGGGCTCGTCGTCTAAGACGCCTTTGAAGCGTCGGCGAAGCCTGGTTAGGACGTCGCCCTGACACGGCGAAGGTCGCAGGTTCGAATCCTGCCGAGCCCACTACAGCTAACCCGCGACATTTTCAGCGGATATAGCCGTCCACCTGCTTGAGCTACAGAAGGAAGGCTACGCCAAACTAACCATAGTCTCCCACAGCAGCATACTGCGATACTTAGCGAAGCACTGTGACCTTCACGACCCTGAAAATATCCGATTATTCCTCTCGGAAAAACAAGTATCCCCGGCGAGAAAGGAGAGGATCGCCAACGCCTATCTGAAATACTCCAGATGGAGGCACATACGTTTTGACAAGCCACGGTACGAGGCTGAAGACAAGCTACCCTTCATACCACTACAAAACGAGATAGAGTCAATTCTCGAATATTTCAAGAATCTACGGCACGGCACGTATTTGCGATTAGTCTACGAAAGCGGCTTGCGAGCCGGTGAAGCAAGCAGACTACAGTTCAAAGATTTTGACTTTGAACGTAGGACAGTCAGAATAACGCCAGAGAAACGGGGTAGAGCCAGAGAAGTCAAACTATCGAGCAAACTCTGTGCAATGCTCATGCAAGTCTATGCCCGATATTCAACAGAACAATTGCCGAATGCGACGGTGGCAAGGAAGCACTTGGAAAGAATCCGAAAACGACTCGCGAGGATATCGTGCAATCCAAGGCTTCTCGGAATCCATCTACACACCCTTCGACACTTTCGAGCGACGATACTTTACCACCAAACAAAGGACATACTTTACGTCAAGGAGGTCCTCGGGCATCGTTCCATAGCTAACACGCTGAAGTACACGCACTTGGTCGATTGGCAGTCAGACGACTTCTTGTGCAAAGCCGCAAGAACGGTCGAAGAAGCATCGAAACTGATTGAAGCCGGCTTCGATTTTGTAACCCAAGTCGATGATGTGAAGCTGTTCAGGAAGCGGAAGTAGCCATGGCACGATACTGTTGCTTCACTTGCGGAGCTTATTTCGATTCTTGGTACGATTTGAAAATGCACCGGAAGACAGTTCACGGGCAAAAACGAAGAGGATTCATGAGCCAGATGGAGTGGCTCGTGTTCAAAGCTCTCGGAGGTTGGTGAACTTAGCCCCCAAAAATTCTTAGGCATAATGCGACGATGGTCAACCCTCTTAGGTTTCTTGCCCGCGAGTACCCACATAAGGAGGTAGGAGGCTCAATGTGTCGAGTAACCGGGAGCATAGGCTCCACGCGAGAGGAGTCTCCATTTCATGACCAACTCCTTTTCGTGGAACCACGGTGGTCGATTGTTGCAAAGTTTTAATCCGAGAATCGACGAGGCGGTTTCTCAATCTAGGAATGTCCCGGGCGAACATCTCCCCCATCCTCACTAGAATGGGTCAAATTATTGAGAGCCTTTCCACTAATGCTGGCTATGTTCTAGGCGGCTTCTACCAATATTGGGTTCTCTCTATGGTGAACTGGTCTACGATCTGGTACATCCTTTTCGCCTTTGTTCTTGTATTTGTCCCGCTGAAGCTAATTCTAAGGGCAAAAACCAAGCAGTACCTGCCATTCGTGAGAAGTGGACTCAAGCACATCGGAGAAGGAGGATGCAACATAGTACTTGGCGGGCTTGGCATGGCTTGGGTCAACCTAATAGTCGGGCTGTCGCCGTATTTCGTCACTGCACCGTTAACTTTGGTATTTGTGGGACTCTATTTCTTGCTAATTATGGACGTGTTCTGGCTTAAGAGAACCTTCAGATGGTCGGCTAGATTGGCATGAAGGGCCGAACTAAACGACTCTGAAGTGGACAAGGTTTCTGTAAGGAGAAAATCGATATGCTGAGACCTTGAACATCACGGGATAGTATCCCGGCTTGGCCTCCTTAGGCACGCGTGCAACAAAGGTGGCGTTCCTCGAGGAGCCTGGCAAAATATCCCCGAGTTTGACCTGATAACCGTTTGGAGTGTCTGGAGCTATCGCTTCAGTAGGGAAGTAGGACACCTCGGCACCGAGAAGAGATTTTCCTCCCGTGTTAATGATGGTCAAAGAAAAACCGAAAACCGTCCCGTGTGCTATTTCAGAGGGAATCGAGGCATTAACGCCAACGGACATGGAAACCCGAGTAGGTTGGACAAGCGACTGGACTTTCGAGCCGGATACACCATATACACCGACACCGAGACTCGAGGCAAAATACGCTATATCTTCGTCAAATGCTTCAAAGGGAATCGCCACGTTGACTTCATCAGCGTCAGGAGACGTTCGCACAGAAGAGAGCTTGCTAAGAGTCTAAAAGACATCCTCGCGCGAGGTCTTGATCTCTACAGTAACCACTCGATCCTCTGATACTGCGAGAACATCTACTTCCATATTGTCGCGGAGTTTCATGTTCCTCTTCACTGCGAATCCCATAGAAGTTAGGAATTTTTCGACCTGAGCGGTAATAATCTCCGCTTGTGGGTCTGTTAGCATCGTCTTCTAGGAGAACGTTTCGATATCTTAAAAAGTGATAGTCTGTCCGTGAAGATAGTTAGAGCAATATTTGTCCTCTCAAACTGATCTCGTGCTACAAGCGCAACCCGAAAAAGGCCGGGCAAAGGGGATGCTTCTCTTCGATATTCCCGCCAATGTGACGGTTCCACCTGAGGTGTGGGTCAGATTGGAGACCTTGACTGTAACTGTGGCCGCCCTCTCAGATACGGTTGAAAAGCTAAGGATGCAACTCTCAAAGGTTCAGTCGCAAAGAGAAATTATCACTCAAGCATTTTACACCCCGATTTCTTTAGCTGCAACGGTATTTTTCGCGTTTCTGGCCGTTGTCGTTGGGGCAGTATCAGGGGCCTACTTTGCCACGTTGATATTTGGCTTGGCGGGCGTTGTGAGCTTTCTCTTCTACCGACTTATCCAGGAAGACCCGAACCGGCTTGAGCCTCCCCAAAATGAAACCTCTAAGCACGAGTAACACGTTCTTCGCATTCCAATTCCTCACTGAAGGAATGTGTGGCCTGTTCGTGGTTCTGGGGCTAAGTCCTAACCAGATCACGTTTCAAGGGGAGTTCCTTGGCGCTAAGTTAGGTTTCTCGACTGGTCAATTGCTGCCTTTGTCCGGAGGACTCGCCACTGTCGTCGTCTTAGGAGGGATTCTGGCATTTTTTGTGACCCTCTTCTTCTCTCTGGCGACATATGCCCTTAGATCATCTAGACGTAGAACAAAGAAGCGATCGAAGCATTCAAAAAAGAATGACCTGATAACAGGTCATCTCATTTCCTCGTCGTCTTACCTGAACACGCACCTGTGCCCAGGGTAGTGTTTCTCACAGAACTGTTGCAGACAACCTCTGCACTTTGAGAGAGCTACTATAGACCGTCAGCTTTGATGTAGCACTGGGAATCCTTCTCGCGTGTGAAAGTCGTTGTGTACAACCAAGGGAAGGCGTAATTGAAACCCTGCCTCCTGCTCTGCGGAGGTTTCCCAGTACCAGTTTTGGTCAAAATAGCGTCTTTCAGATTCAATTAAGGCAGCCCTTGGCATCACCTGAAATAATGTACTATTTCGTTTCATTTCCACGAAGGATTTTGGGGTCTTAGTTTCGAATTAATTTACGTAGGAGGACTTGGGCGGGCGTCCACGTTTCACAGGAAGCGGTTGCCATTCCCAATTGTCGCCGGGGAAGTAGGGCTTAACTTTGAAGGGTGGGAGTTGAAAAGGTCGGAATTTGGAGAATTGTATTCTGGAGTATCCGACTTCTCTTCTATGGACATAGCCTATCTTTGGTCGCTTCCATGCCGGATTACCGAAAAAGTCCTTTCTTTTGTGGTCTGTGAGGTCGTACCAGACTTTAACCCCAATTCCCTTTGGCACCATTGTCCCGCATAGACGACATTTCACTGCCCGGAGATTGCTGGTGCCCTTTGCGAAGTTCATCGTGGCTGGATAGCATTCATCATGGACGTATCCTTGCCGTTGCCTTCTGCCCCGTCCCGGTGAAATATCCCTCCCGCAACCCCAGCAAACGCAAGTGAGTTTGTTGCGAACCCCTTGATACGGAAGGAGCGGATGAAGAACCGTCGTCGGATTGTCCAGTTTTTCGCCCATATTCCGAGTCGTCCCATAAGAACAAGTGACCCTGGAGTCTTATATTCCTTTGGGGATAATACTTGAGAAAAAAATTCTGGATGGAATTGACAGTCGAAACACCCGGTAGAATCAGGTAAAAACGACACACCCATTGGGTAGAGTCGATGTGCCTTTGGGAATCTGACCCTTCCGAGCGGGCCACTCATGCATCTTGAGTATACTCCATATTGTTATTAGGAAGAATTAGCAATCGAAATCCATATGCGGATTTTCCAGGCAGCCGTTTCTCTCTTCTTCCTTGGACTCATGCTGGGCTCAAATTGGGCCGCATCTGCCGCCGAATCTACAACGATGCTTGGCAATACTCCTTGGCCAATGTTTCGTCATGACCTGCAACACACTGGCCGTTCACCATATCTAGGAGCACAATCGTTTCATCTGAAATGGAGATTTGACGCTGGAGGAGAAGGGCTTGACTCATCTCCCGCAATAGACGCGAGCGGCAATGTCTATGCGCAAAGTCGAAGTGGATTCTTGTATTCTCTATATTCAAATGGCACGTTGAGATGGAAATTTGCCACGAACGACGCTGTTGTTGGAGGATTTCTTGGCATAGAGTCTTCTCCAGTAATTGGTTCAAACGGAATAGTCTACATTGGGAGTTCCGACGACAATCTCTATGCTATATTCCCGAACGGAACCTTGAGTTGGCGATTTGCCACCTCGGGTCCTATCCAATCCACACCCGCTATTGGAAACGATGGCACCATTTACGTCGGGAGTAACGATAACGATCTCTACGCCATAACTCAGACTGGGCAACTCAAGTGGAAAATTCCTACCGGGGGTGCCGTCGTCTCGTCTCCGGCGATTGACTTCATAGGAAATGGCCCAGCGCTAACGGGAATCATTTATGTTGGAAGCAATGACACGAGGCTCTACGCCATTACTTTGTCGGGTTCCTTGAAGTGGAGCTTCAAAACTGGAGGCGAAATCATCTCTTCTCCCGCAATAGGTTTGGGAGGCATTGTCTACGCGGGAAGTAGGGATGGGTACCTTTACTCCGTGAATCGTGGAGGGAACTTGGTTTGGCGTTTTCAGACGCAGTGCGCAATCGACGCCTCACCGGCCATTGGGCCCAAGGGAACGGTCTATTTCGGAGCGGGTTTCTGTAGCGATGGTCTCTACGCTATCAATAGAGATGGCACTCTACTCTGGCACCATGGATTACCCGAAGTCCGTTCATCAGCTGCAATCGGTTCCGATGGGACAATTTATGTCGGAGTAGATGACCCAGTTTCTGCATTCAATCCAGACGGGACTGTAAAATGGACTGGTCCCACTGGATTCATCTTCTATTCTTCCCCAGCAATAGCTCCAGACGGCACGATTTACGTAGGTACAGAATATCATGGTACTCTTCTCGCGATCGACTGAACTGAAAAAGGTCCAACTTGCTGGGCTCAACTCGACCGGAAGATTCAAAACTAGGTTACGACATACACTCCGTCATGTCAGTCTCTAACGTCGCCAGCTCGTCTTCCGTAGGAAGCGAGCGTTCTGACACGGCGAAGGTCGCAGGTTCGAATCCTGCCGAGCCCACTTTTCCTCTTTCGCGCTATCTTCAAGTTCGCGGTTAGTGACCATAGGAAGCTTGAGGAACTGGGTTGCTTTCGTAGTCCAAGCGTTTCACATAGGGGTCGTTTCGACCTAGCATGAATCCGTCTGTGTCGCAGATGAATATCTTCAAGTTCCGATTCCAGTGCATCAGGCGGTTACAACGCGGACAAGCTACCTCTATCATGAGCTACTGAATACCTTCAGCACGATTTCAGGGCGACGTAGGGAAAACCGGGCGTTTCTAGACGATTCTTGTCCGGTTGATCTTCTTGTTTTGCCATGAGTAGCGTCGAAGCTTTGTAATCTCTCCGAAGCCACATGCAGCGCAGCGTTTCTTCCGGACGTGGTAGGCGTGTCGGCCACATCTTCGGCATCTAATGTGCGTGCCTTTTCCGCCCATCTTCCCTAGTGATGTGGTTCCTTTGCTGCCCATCTATGGCCCTTCGTGCGAACGCTTGACGCGTCGAAAGATAAACGTTGCACTATTACTCGTTTGCTAGCAAGTAGGATTCCAGCTCTTTCAACACGTTATCGACCTCCCCAATCGTTTTTGAATCGTCAATTGTTGGATTATCATTCAGAATGCTCGGAGCGTCTTCCCTCGTCAGCGTGTTGAACTCTCTCGACCATTGTTCCGGGATCTTATTGTCGAGTCTTATCCCTGCAAGGCTTGCGAACGCGACTGTCCAGACCCTTGGGACGTTAGCCAGAGTGTATCCTCCACCGCCGAAAAGCAGGAATCGGCCCTGGCATATCTCGTGGGCGAGAGAGTGCATCTCGGAAATAACTTGGCTGTAGGTGTTTGTGGTGAGTCGAAGATGAGCGAGACGATCGTCAGAATGACCGTCGGCACCGCACTGGACCAGGATAATCTCGGGTCGGAATTTTCTTACGATTTTAGGGACAAGCTTGTGAAACGCCGCCAGATAGGCTTCGTCCCCAGTTCCTGGAGGGAGTGGGAGGTTCAGCTTGAGCCCCTTGGCTTCAATCCCTCCAATCTCATCAGGGAATCCAGTTCCTGGAAAGAGATATTTTCCGCTCTCGTGAAAATCGATGTCTAATACTGATGGGTCGTTGTAGAAACCGTACATGACGCCATCTCCATGATGAGCATCGATGTCCAGGTAGACAAGCTTCTTCAGATTGTGTTTTTTCTTCAGATAGTTAACACTCACGGCTGGATCATTGAAGATGCAGAAGCCAGATGCGCGATCAGGGTGCGCGTGATGCAGTCCTCCGGATGGGTTGAAGGCGTGGGCGAATTTTCCGCTCATTATCTTGTCGCATGCTTCTAGGGAAGCGCCAACAACCAGACTGGTGGCTTCGTAGCATCCTTTGAAAGCAGGAGTATCGCCCGCGTCCAGCAGCCCTGATCCCCTCTCGCTGTAGTTCTGAACCAACTGAACATACTCTTTTTCATGAAAGAGAAGGATCTCTTCCTTTGACGCAACCCGTGGCAGAGTGACTTTGATCTCTTCATCGAGTAATCCTTTCGACTGAATCAGGTCATGGGTTAGCTTTACTCTCACCGGACGGAGAGGGTGAGAAGGTCCCAGGTTGTAGTCCAGAAACCTCTCAGAATAGAGAAGGGTGGTCCTGCCTCCCAAGAAAACTTCCCCAGATGGCTATCACTCTACGTGAGCGTGCGCCAGAGGCGATTTTTCGTATACTCGGACCGATTTTATGTTCGTGAATTCCAACATTCCGTATCTCGAGAGCTCGCGACCGATGCCGCTATGCCGAACTCCGCCAAAGGGCATTCGTGGGTCCGAGACCATCACGTTGTTAATAGTCACTAGTCCAGCTGAGATCTCTCGCGCGACCTTCTCTGCCCTCCTCGTATCCGTCCCCCAAACCGTCGCTCCAAGCCCAAACTCACTCCTATTGGCAAGTCTTACCGCCTCATTTTCGTTCTTGACCATCATAACAGGGGCGGCGGGGCCGAATGTCTCTTCCCTCATGATCCTCATCTCCGGTGTCACGCTTGTCAGGATGGTAGGAGAATAGAACGAACCCTTGCGTTTCACTCTCCCGCCACCAAGCTCCAGATGAGCTCCCTGTCTTACGGCGTCTTTGACCTGCCCATCCAACGTCTTGAGCGCATCCTCCCGAACCATAGGTCCAATATCCGTCTCCGGACCGAGAGGATCTCCTACTCTCAATGATTTCGTCTTCTTCACAAATCTTTCCAGGAACTCGTCTAGAACGGACTTGACCACAAAGATCCGCTTGGTGGCGATACAGCTCTGGCCATTATTGATGAAACGGCCCGCGACAGCGCCAGTCGAGGCCCCCTCCATGTCAGCGTCTTCAAGAACTATGAACGGGTCGCTTCCTCCGAGCTCTAGAACGAACTTCTTCAGCTGACTGCTCGCTCGCTCAGCAACCATTCGTCCTGCGTTAACGCTGCCTGTGAATGAGACAGCCACTGTATCGGACTCGATAAGGTAGTCGGCCACTTGTGCGCTTCCGAGAACGATGTTGAAGCATCCCGGGATGGATCCAGTTGACTCGAATGCATCCTGGAGGGCCAGACCTGACTGCGGTGTTATGCTGGAGGGTTTGAAGACAGTCGTGTTGCCGACCATCAGGGCTGGTGCGGCGAACCTGATACACTGCCATAGTGGAAAGTTCCAGGGCATGATGGAGCCGATGACGCCGAGAGGCTCGAATGATACGTAGCTGTCGGTCGCATCCGTCTTGATGATCTCTGGGTTCAGAAATTTCGGACCATTCTCAGAATAATACTCCAAGGCCGAGGCACATTTCGCGACTTCTGGAAGCGACTCTTTGATCGGTTTTCCCATTTCCTGGGTGATTATGCGAGCCAGCTTTTCTTTCTGGGCACGAAGAGTCTTTGCAGTTCTCTCTAGATAGATTGCCCGTTTGGCAGGCGAGAGTTGGCGCCAATTCTCAAAGGCCTTCTTAGCCTTCGTGACGGCCTTGTCAACTTCGGGTTTTGTCGATGACTTGTATCGTTTGAGGGTCTTGCCTGTGGCCGGGTTGATCGTCTCGAACCATGCGGGGGTTCTGTTCGGCAAGGGGTCGCCTGAAGGCCCTAACTTCGTTTTGCGGGCCCCTATAAGACCGACTGACACTTTTTGGTGGACCGGGCGGGATTTGAACCCGCGGCCCTACGGAGCAGTGTTAGTGCCTTCCCGCATTCAGGGTCGAGTGCGACCTGCCAAGCGGGCGATCTTCGGCCAGCCTAACGCGCTGTGTACCAGGCTGATCTACCGGCCCACGCAGACCGCGAAACCTAAGACCCACTATTAAATTGGTTCCATTGCACAATGTTCTGGGAACTGGGAGACCACGTAGTCCGCAAAGACCGCGTCCAGTACTCCCAATCCTCCGGCCTTGAAAACAGTAATTTCACTCTCTCGTCTCTTGATCCTGCCAGGGTCGAGGAGTAACTCGCCCAGCTCTGTGATGTGCGATCTCGTGATCGCCTTCTCCTTGAGCGGTATCATGATGTCTCCATAGTTCGTAACAGCCTGTTCCAGAGAGTCAACAACAAGAATGGATCTTTTCAGGAGGGTCGTGTCCATCTCTCGTGAGTTCGGGAGAGAGGCTCCTATCGCATTCACGTGGGTCCCAAGTGAAACCCTAGAGCCAATGAAGAGAGGAACACGAGAGCTGGTAGCTAGGACGAGAACGTCGGATTTTCGAGCTACTTCTTCGGCGGAACGGGTAGCAGTTACTGGTACCGAGGCAACCTTGGAAGCGCTTCGGACGAACCTCTCTCGATGCTTTTTTGATGGAGAATAAGCTAGGACCTGCGAAAAGTCTCTCACTTTCATTATCGCTGGAAGATGGGCCTGAGCTTGTTTTCCGGTTCCGATGATTCCCAAAGTGTCTGTCTCTTTGAGCGCTAGAATATCAGTAGCTAACGCCGAGCTGGCAGCGGTTCTAATCGCGGTCAAGTTATCCCCGGCAATACGCGCCAACTCCGACCCTGTTTTCGAATCGAAAACATAAATCGCAGCTGATGTAGAGGGAAGAGCGCTCATGCGGTTTCTAGGGTTCACGCTGACTACTTTGATGGACACCGTGCCAAGGCCGACTATGTGGGCAGGCATGAAATAAAAAGAGGCGCCATCTCTAACCGTGAACCAAGTGCGCAGCGGTTCGAGTACCTTCTTCTTCGCTCGAAGGACGTAGGCTTGGCGAGCAAGCTGGATTGACTTACTGATTGACACAGAGCGACGCACGTCTTCTTCGCTGATTGATAGGACGGACTTCACGATCACGAGCGCGTAGTTTGGGAGTTTAACAGGGTTCCTACCCGGGTCTTCCTGATTCGCTAAAGGTGTTTGTCATGAACGACTATGGCCACGCGTGGGGAACATTTCGCCTATCTCCAACCTTGACCGGCCCTCAAGGGCTGGATACCTTTGCCCTCTCAGGATCCCTTAGTCACACCAGTGGATGTTGACGTTCTACGCCAGGTAAATGTTTCGCTGACTCGAAATCTGGACTTCTGTCAGTCCGGGGAGGGAAGTCAAGCTTGGAGCGAGGTCTTGGGGCTACGCGAGGATTTCAAGTCCCATCTGTCCTGGGTTATGGGGCTGGGTCATCTTTCGGAGACATTCTCTCGTCATGCGGTTCCAAACTATCTTGTTCGGGTTCTTCATCCCTTATCGCAGAGTCTTCGCGTGAACCTTCTCCTAGGTATGTTGCCTGACTGTTTCCTGGAGGTGCGTGCGTTGACGGAACAGTTGGCTCGGGCGTTCCAGGCGGACGTGAAGTTCTCGAAAGAGACGTCGTTTACGAGTAAACTGTCCCGGTTGGATGTTCGGGAGCCAAGTCTATACAAGTTAACTGGCGAGACGGATACTAGTGTTCTTCCCTTGCTTTCCGAGCTGGGTCATGGTTGGGTTCGGATGGACCAGCCTCTGACTGGCATGGGCGCTTCTCTTCCTGTTTCTGCCGCATCGACCACGTATAGTTCGCGGGATGTTCCTGAGCTATTGAGGCTTACGTCGGCGGTGAAGCGTTTTCGAGAGTTGTTGTCGAAGACGATGAGTCAGTGGTCGTCTAAGCTGGATAGGAAGGATTCGTCTCCAGCTTCTAAAGGGTCTTAAGACCACGCTCTTTCATAGACCCAGAGCCCTCCATCTGAAGAATACTTTCACTCCTCACTGTGAGAGATAAGCGAACTCCAGGCCTAAGCCACGCAGATGTGTAATGACCGCTGAAGTGTTAGATATTCAAGACCTAGACGGCGTTGGTCCAGTTACTGCAAACAAGCTCCGGGAAGCAGGATACGACTCTATCTCTTCCCTCGCAATCGCACCTATTCGCGAACTTGTCGAGAAAGCCGGTCTCGAGAGTAGTGTTGCCCACAAGATCAGCAAGGCTGCTCGCGAAACCATTCAGACAGACTTTGTTACTGCCAAACAATTGTGGGATCGACGTAAGACACTGCTTCGCCTGAGCTTTGGATCGAATAACCTCAACACACTGTTGGGTGGCGGACTTGAGACACAGGCCATCACAGAGTTCGTCGGCGAATTCGGCGCAGGCAAATCCCAGATTAGTATGAAGTTGAGTATTCAGACTCAGCTTCCCGCCGCAGAAGGAGGACTAGAGGGAAAAGTTCTCTTCATCGATACGGAAGGAACTTTCGCGGCCCAACGAGTATTCCAGATGGCACAGGCCAGCGGCCAAGATCCAGACAAGATTCTTGATGGTATTATTTACAGTCGGGTTTACAATAGCGATCATCAGATACTGACTGTTGATCACGCTTTCAAGATCTGCAAAGAAGAAAACATCAAACTGCTCGTTGTCGATTCTATCCTCTCACACTTCCGCGGCGAATATATTGGTCGAGAGTCCCTCAGCGAAAGACAGCAGCGCTTGAACAGTCATCTCCACAAGCTCCTCCGTTTCGCCCAAGCCCTCAACCTCGCAGTCGTCGTCACCAACCAGGTGCAGGCTAATCCGCAAGCCTTCTTCGGCGACCCTATGCGCCCCGCAGGTGGGAACATCATGGCCCACGCATCCACACATCGCATTATGCTCAAAAAGTCCAGCCAGGGACTACGAGTCGCCAAGGTCATAGACTCGCCCTATCTGCCAGAATCCGAAACCTACTTCCGTATTACGGAAAAGGGCGTTGAAGACGCTGTCGCCCGCAACAAACGCGACGAATAAGGCCAATACAATTGGTCAAAAATGGGGACGCGACACACCGCTGAACCTCTGCAATCCAAGATCTGGCAGCTAGACCAGGACCAATCAAGCGCTCAAGGCTTTCTGTACAATTGCAGCCTGTGCGATGAAATACTAGTCCTCGCTAAACTGTTCATCAATCCCCGAAAAATACAGCTTGCCTTCGCGAATACCTGTCCGGGATGCGGGTTCGATCTCGACAAAACCCTCCAGGTACAACCGTCAACTCTTCCACTAGGAAGACAGTTTCTTACTAACCAGGCCTGCAAAGACTCCGAGCTGCTGGTCGAATCTGGAGGCTCGTTCGAGGCTAAGCGGAGTCGTGGACGCGCTCTCGTTCGAAGTGTCCGGTCGGATCTGCCTTCAGGAATTGAACTGCTAGATGAGACCCTTGCTCTCCGCTTCGGCCAACTGGTCACCCTTCAGGGCAAAGAGTCGAATGCACTCAGCCATCTCCTCTGCGTCCGAGCCATCTATCCTCTCCCTCCAGGATTGGACAGCGATGTCGTTTTTGTTGACGGGGGCAACGTTTTCGACACTTATATTGTGTCTCGGCACGCTTTCAGCCTCAGACTTGATGATGAGAAGACGAAATTGCGGATTCATCTCAGCAGAGCGTTCACTCATCACCAGTTGAGCGGTTTCATTAATGAAAAGCTCGCGCGCGCAATTGACCGGTGTGATGCTAGGCTGGGGATTGTGTCCGATGTTACTGCTCTCTACTGCGATCCGGATGTCAAAGAGAAGAAAGAAGCGCTCGATCTATTCTACAAGGATATTCATTTCTTGGCCACGCTGGCCGAGCAGCGGAATATGATCATCGTCGTCACGAACCTGCAGTCAAGAAGCAAGGCGATGGACGATGTTCTAGCTAGAACAGCTCACGTCTCTGCTGTTCTGCAGGATAAGGAGGCGCGTACTTTGCTGACTATTACCAGGCATCCGTTCATCCCAACAGGCAAAACCGAGATCGCTAGCTTGGACAATCAGACAATGACTAGGTATCTCTAGAAGATGTCTCTCATTCAGGAGTGTTCCCACCAGTCTTGTGTCACGGGCTAGGATGGCAGGGCTTTATTTTCACGCGTGTCCGCGGGGAGCACGCTTGCACACGGGGACTTTGCAAAAGTTACAGGAATTTGTTTTCAGGATCCTCTTTCTGTCTGGGTGGGATTCCAGGCTTATTTCTTCGGGACGTGCTTGTAATCGGCTTATCTCGACTGTCCTAATCCCTGTGTGATCCCCTAGGGATCAGCGTGGAAAATGGCATGATGGAAATCGTGGGCTTAGAATCGTGATCAGGGCTGAAAATGGGCGATTTCAGCAGGAACTACCCCCCATGGAATTGTCTTTACGGGCTGGCGATTGTTTCATCCCAGTTCCTTTGAACATTGATCGAAGATACTTCGCATCATACCCTAGAGGTAGGAGGAGGTTCGCTACCGACGAGCAAAGCAGATCCACATACCGCTCCGAATCATAGACTGTGCCTTCATTAGCAATCTCAGGTGGTACCGCCGTGCGGGTATGGTCCTGGGTTAGGATGTAGCTGACCTGTTGTCCAGCATGCACTGAACCGCCTTGGGCAACAAGCTGTCTCGCGGCTATTGCCTGAGGAACCTGGTGAGTGTACTCGTCCGGATTCTTGCTCAAATTTCTAACAATGACAAGATTCTCTAGCGGAACACTGCCCTCCCGCAGCATGACCACGAAATTTTCCAGGATCTTGAGCGCCTGTGGGATGAGAAGTCTGAACTCGTTCGAATTCTGAGCTTTTGTCAGGATATTGAGCATCGCGGTCTGGCATTTTCTAACGATATCTGGAGTATCATGCCTCCGGAGGTCTATTCCGCGAACTTTGGGTTTTCCATCCTCGAAAATGCCATAGTACCTGTTTAGCACTCCAACCTTCGAGTCTGTCTTTGAACTGAGAAAAACAATCCACCTGTAAGTTCCCTCGAAAGAGATAGGCAGACAAAGTTCTTTGCGGATGGTGCTGCAGAGGTCCTCGTACTCTTCTCTCGTCGCTTCTGGTTTTTTCAGCCAGAAAGAATCGACTATTCCGTGAACAAGTTTGAAGCCACGAGCCTCAGCCAGAGCGGCAGCCTGTCCTAGAATCTGTCTGCTGAACGCGCAGGTCGCTATGTGAGCATCAATCTTTCCAAAACGGGCATTCTTGAAACCAAGATACCCGAATGAACAAACTAGGATCCACTTCAACGCGGCTTGCCGCCGTTCATAGAGCGTCTTCATCTCCTCGTCCTGGGCAGTTTTCTTTGCAACCTTGTACCGGGATCTTTTGTCAAGGAGAATTTTCAGGCTGAGAGGAACGATGCCAGCCGATCGCTCGCAGATGTTGAATTCAAGCTCTGGAACACGATTGGCAGAGTCTGGGCAACAAGTACAGTTGACTGTTTCACCGCTGAGATTCATCTTGGTCATGAGTGTCGGATAGAGACTGGCAAAGTCCAGCTCTCCAACGTGATCATGAATGCCGATCTTGGGTTCATAGATGAATCCGCCACGGTCGGCCACGACGAGTTCTCCATTGTCTTTCAGTTCTTCAGGCTGATTCTTGTTCCATGGAATGAGGACGTCTCGCTTGACCGCATGGTAGAGCTGGAGGCTTGTCATGTTGGTGCCAATGGTCGCACGGCTTGCTCTCTGGATGGGCATGATGCAGGTCCTGGAGACCTCGAAGAGGCCCTCGAGGCCGCAGTCGGCGCTCACGTAGGCGTTTTTCTGGTCAACGTGCAACCGGCCCAGGAGACGGGCAGCGGTTTCGCGGTACAGTATCTTGCCGTAGGAGAAGTAGCTGTGGCCTTGAACCTCGTAGACTCTAAGAGGTGAGATGTCTCGGCCAAGGATCAACTGATCTAGGATTCCGAGCTCTTGTGCTCTCCGAGCTAGATATGGGAAGATGAAAGAATCGCCACCACTAGTCACGACCACGTCAGGGTCTTCGGCGCTGAAGGCCTCTACCAATCCTAGGATCTTGTCAGTTTCATCGCCACTGTCTATGGCGAGTATTTCTTCTTCGTCGCGGGTGAAGTGGACGGAAGCTAGTTTGTCGTTGAAGCTGCGAATTTTCCTGGTCTTCTCGGTGTTTATCTCGAGGTCGATTTGTCTCAGCAGTGGTAATTCGTAATCGATGGATTCTCTTGAGTCTTTGAGGGTCCAGCTGATTCCTCTGCTGGTTTCTTCTGCCTCAACAAATGCGAGTGGAAAGAGGTTCTTCCGATAAAGATACATCTGCGGCGAGGGAACGTCGACGTCGTAGAAACGAAACTTGGAATAACGGCCATACTGTTCTAGTTTCTTGGCAAGTCCTAACGCTTCCTGGTCACCGTCGACCTCTACCTCTAATACTCTCGATCTTTCACGATCGCCGGCTTTCTCGTACATCTCAATGACAGTAGCGTCTTCAAGACCGGGACGACAGGCGAGATCTAGGAGATCTCGAAAACTTCCTCCAATGTGGATCTTTGGCTTCCAGGGATCGGTGAGTCTTACACAACTTCCATCGGTTTTCTTCAGCCATATGACCATCTGGCCGGGTCTGTGGTAGAGATCGAGAATCCAGCCTGAGTGTGTCAAGTCCTGTAGCCACGCAAAGCATAGCGAGGGCGCTTGGTCTAATCCAAGAGAGAGCAGCGAACCCGAGAATGAAATTATTGCTATGAGGCGAGGCGCTTTGGCAAAAGCCCAATAACCCAAGTGGAAACTGAGCGCACGCAGAAGGACAACGTGATCTTGACGACTGGAAATTCGAAGTCTTCGCGGGAAAACACTGCAATGATCTTATTGGTACTGGCGTCCCTCGCCATGTTCGCAACTATCGCGTACATCATCACTCTTCAAGAGATCACCAATTCAGAAATCTCCTCCATCTCCAGCATCCTCATCAGCGTTACAGGCATTCTACTCGGGCTGTCAGGACTCACCTCCATATCAAAATCACTGGAGAGAGTGAAGCTGCAAGCGACGCTTACAATAACTACGCTCCTATGGTTTGTCGCCGTGGTCATGATCGCTCAGACCGCGGGGCCATTCTCATTCTCTCCCCCAACTATTGCAACAATTGGGCTTCGATCTCTCTTTCTGGTAGGAATCGCACTCTTCACCATTCTTGTGGTAATGTATTCGACATCGACGATAGAAGCGACAAGACAGCGACTGCTGGCCGCGCAAGCGGCCAAAGGAAGCCAACCTGGACCAGCGACTAGCTAGAAAAACCGGGGCTAAGGCAGGCGAACTATCGCCAGAAGGCCCACCAGGGCTTCAGCTCGGCGGCAAGCAGACCTAAGACACCGGCTACGAGTACGAGTATCACTGCGGTGCCTGCTCCTCCTGTCAGCACGAACAGGACAATTCCAGCAAACAGCATTATGATACCGCCCATCTTACGGACGCCCGTGTAGATGAGCCAGCCTCCAAGTATGGCGCCAAGCCCGAACAGGAAGACAAGACCGTTGATGGCCAGGGAGCCGATGCTGAGCCGTTCAAGTCCCCCGAGAGCCGATACGACGACCAGTATACCACCTACCAAGGCGAGGATGAAGGCGAGCAGGGAGAGTAGCTTGTGCATTTTCAAGGGCATCTTTAGCCTCATGATCTCGAAAACCTGCTTGTTCCGGATAATAATTCAAGAGATTTGAACAGTGAAACAGTGACCATTCTCGATCAGAGGTAATCACTGATGCGGAGAAGATGGTTGCTCGGCTAACTGCCATTGATCTTCTTGGTCCAGCTCGTCAGTGTTTGCAGAATCGTCTTCAAAGTCTCCCTGGTCTGCGGGTCTTTCAGTTTATGATCGTTGTCAAACGCTTCTTGGGCGCGTCCCAGGAGGAGCTGGGGCTGGTTGATTGCGTAGACGTTGAGATCGACTAGTATCTGTCGCAGGTGAAGTTGTGATCTTACTCCTCCTCGGGGACCTGAAGATGCACTGACTATCGCTGCTGGTTTGCCGTTCCATGAATTGTCTCCAGCTGGTCTGTTGCCCCACTCGATAGCGTTCTTCAAAACCGCCGTGACAGTATAGTTGTGTTCGGGCGTTGCGAACAGTATCGCGTCCGAGTCGCGTATCTTCTGTTTGAACGATCGAACTTCAGCAGGCGGATCCCTTTCGTGGTCCTGGGTGAAGAGCGGGAAGTGGGACACATCGAAAATCTCAAGGGTCGTATTCTCGGGCAGCAACTCTTTGGCCGCCTCAAGAAGTCCCCAGTTGTAGGACCGTTTCCGGCCGCTGCCTGAAATTCCAAGTATCTTCATCACACTCACTGCTCTCGCTATGTTTCAAACGCGGCGGGCCTGGTCTCTCTTTAGCCTGCGTTTGTTGCGCGGTCGGATCAGCCTCGCCTTTGCTGGCCTGGGCTTACAAGGCTGCGAATACGGACTCACCGCTCTTGCGTCGCGAGGTCGAGTCGCGAAGACCCCCGATTTTCTAGAAACCGTTTCCTGTCTGACGGTTATAATGGGCGAGACAAGCGATTCCGGGCACAATCCCGGCTGGGATGGCACTGGAAATATCGCGACAAACCCGAACGAATTTCCCGACATTGACCCGAGGCTTCCCAGAACCGAGATCAGGGTTGATAATGGGCTTATTTTGCCCAGAAATGGAAAGATTATGATGTGGGATCACGAGGAATGGTGGGAGAGATGTCTGAGAAGAAACGGGTTCCTCCATGGGAACGCGCCCAGCTAAGCTTCACATTGGCGGAACGGAGACGTTTACGAAAGGTCGAAGAGAATGAACGTCCTGGCAAAGCGCGTTTGCTAGATCTGGAGGAGAACAGGAAGCGGCTGGCGGAGATAAGGAAACACTTCTGTCCCGACTGTCAACACTACATCCTCAGCAACCAGCTGACAAGGGAGGAACAGAAGATAGGCGAAGAGCAAGGCTTCTGTAATTGTGCGAAAAACGTCTCGAAGCCGTAATGGTCAGGTTTTTCACCGGATCAACAGATTCTCGCTTGCTCTTCCTCCGTAACTTTTCCCGACTCTTGATCTTGAACAGCGCACTTACTTGGAGAGGTAACACGAGACTATTACGATCGTAAACAGAACGATAACATGGCGTCGTGCTGGCCTGTGAGTTCAGGGGACTTTGAACCACCTGAGCAGGTACTGCTTTCAGACTCTATCCGCCAGAAAGCGCTGGAACTGTTTGATTACGAGGAACAGACCCTAGGCAAGGAACACGACTTTGAAGAGCTGTTCGTAAGAATACTCTGGGAGAAAGACTGGACCGACAAGCTAGCCTCGATCCTCGGCAGGATCCGAAACCGACTCCATCTACGCAACACTAACACGATACTTCCCCTAGAACTCAGGGCACTCGTTCCCGACATGAACGAAGTCGCGGTAGCCTATGAGGAGATGACTAGCGGCTACAAAGAATTCATCCGAACAGTTCTACAAGCGAAGCATAGCTGGCAGGAAGACGGATAAGAAAACCGTCTAACTGAAGTTAGAGAGAATTTTTAGTCCGATCCCGGATGAAGTAAAGAAACCGCGATTCGTGGTTCTGTCACTTCACGACGAACCAGCCTTTATCCAACAGCAATTCGAACGAGCCGTTGATGGATAATGTCCGAGGAAAAGCCAAGTCTTCGAAAAGCCGTGACAATGCGATATGCAGTCGCATTGTACATGAGTTCAGTCCTCGGCTCAGGTGTCCTAGTGCTCCCGGGTTTAGCAGCACAGATTGCAGGTCCAGCCTCGCTCCTCGCATGGGTCTTGTTGTCGATAGCCAGCTACCCTCTCGCCTACACTTTCGCAAGCTTGTCCGCTCGGAAGCCAGAGTCAGGCGGAGTCTACTCGTTTGCACGCGAAGCCTTCGGGCTGGAAATGGCTGACGCGGTCGGCTGGCTCTTCATCGTCTGGTATGTCACAGGTGCTCCTGTTGTTACCGTAATCGCGGCGTCCTATCTCTCGTACGCGATTCCGCTGAGCAAGACGATGATCTATGGAGTCGCGGCACTCATTATTCTGGGCGCGTTCCTGATCAACTATCGGGGGATTGTCGTCAGTGGGAAAGTACAGCTTGCTGTAATAGTTGCGATCATAGGCCTCCTTCTGACCGCAGTTATTGCTTCAGCTCCAATCATTCGGCTTGAGAACTTCTCCCCCATCTTTCCGTATGGAATCATCCCGATTGGCACCGCGGCAGCATTGATCTTCTGGTCATATCTGGGCTACGAGAACGTGTCCAATGTTGCAGAGGAATTCAAGAACCCTGAGCGAGACTTTCACAGAAGTATTGTTCTCAGCGTATTCGTGATCGGCTCACTATATCTCTCGGTCGCCATCGCAACTGTTGGGACCCAGGCATACAAAGCTGGAGGAAGCATCGCCCCGTTCGCTGCTATTCTATCCAACGCGCTCGGCGTCTACGGAGGGATCAGCACAGCAGTTCTTGCCGTCTTCATCATCTTCGGAACTGTCAACGCGTACACCACCGGAATGTCTAGGGTCATCTACTCCGTTGCCAAAGAAGGGGGTCTACCGAAAGCGATTGCCCGAATTCATCCCAAGACGCGTGTCCCGCATCTCTCCCTCGCTCTTCTCTCAGGGTTCTCTTTGATCACTTTGGTGCTATCGTACTTTCTAGATCTCGATCTGCAAACGGCACTCTTGATTCCAAGCGGTGCTGCAATTCTCGTCTACGTGATCGGTTCTGCTTCGGGAATACGGCTCCTCAAGGGAAGCCGGCTCAGATTGTATCCCTGGATCTCTCTTGCCATATCTGTTTTCATGCTCCCGTTCGTGGGCGTAGTCCTCGTCGTCAGCGCTTTGGTCGCGCTGTTCGGCTACAACTACCGAATAATCCGTGGATTTGCGCCGATAAATACCAAAACGTAACGCTAGTGGATTCTGAGAGACGGTTCATGAAATTCGGCGTTCAGATCGAGAACCACTTGGGGATCAGCTACAATGGAATCCGTAAAGTGGCGTTGGAGGCCGAGAAATCTGGGTTTGACGGGCTCTTCATCTGCGACCATCTGATGGGAAGGAACGAGGAGACGTACAGGCAGCCATGTTTGGACCCATGGGTGACGCTTGGTGCGTTGGCTCAAGCTACGAAGAAGGTTACGCTCGGGACGCTTGCGACTGCTGTCGGTTTCCGCTACCCGGCCTTGCTGGCAAAGATGGGTGCGACACTCGATCATCTTAGTGGCGGAAGGTTACAACTGACTCTTGGTGCGGGCTGGCATGAGCCCGAATACAAGGCGTACGGTATTCCGTTTTCGCCCGTCGGGGAACGGATGCAACAGTTGCGAGAGGCTATCCAGATTATAGGAGCAATGTGGACACGAGACCAGACAACATTCCAGGGAAAACATTTCAAGATTGATGGAGCCTGGTGTTACCCAAGACCTGCATCGTCGAAGATCTGGGTCGGTGGAGGAGGAGAGAAGACATTGCTGCGGATTGTCGCAGATCTTGCTAATGGATGGAATTCTGTTGGCTTGAGCGTTGACGAGTACGCGCGCAAGCTGGAGATCCTACGGACTTTCTGTGAGAGTGCTGGTCGGAAGTTGAATACTATCGAGAGGTCCTACTATGGCACCTGTGTGGTCGGGAGTAATGAGGGTGAGTTTCGCGAATCTTTCAACAGATACTACGGGCAATATCGGAAGGTGGACGAATCGACGGATGCGCTCGTGGAACGAATGCGTTCTACTAGGCCGTTCATCGGGACATCGACTGAGGTTGCGGAGAAGATGCGAGCCTTCCAAGAACTCGGCGTTTCGTACTTTATCCTCTATTTCCCAGACAAGGACGGGTTGAGCTTGCTGAAGCGCTTCGCGGATTTAGTGATGCCACAATTCACGTCAGGACGGTAAAGGTTCTAGGAATCTAGGAGAACTGCAGTCGGACGAGCAGGAACCCTAGCATGAACAACACCATCGCCAAAGTTACCATTCCGCGCGAGAGACACTCGTCTCCCAGCGACAGGAATCGGGGCGTAATTTCCAATCGGGCCCGGATCGACTTCGACATAGTCGGATTATTCCTAGAAAAGGGGGAGTTTGGGTTAGACACGGAGGATCATCCTAGCCTGTAAGAGGAACGATTAGTGCTTGCGCGTGCATTGTGCTGGTGAGTGAGCCGGTGCCTGTGAGGGCTAGGGTTACGGTTGTTGGGCTGGTCCATCCTGAGGCGACTGTGGTGCTGCCGCTAAGTCCCAGTGCGAGGCCAACGACTGTTATCGCTGGCGTGGATCCGATCCCGTGGTAGGCAAGGGTGATCGTGAAGTGAGTGCTGTCAGTAATGGCGAATCCTGTTGCGGTGACGTTGGTGACTGTGCTGAAGGCTCTGAAGCTTGTGGCGGAGCCGCTTTCACGGCCCCAGCCAGGGGGTCCGGCCCCCCTCAGACCGGACCATTGCTGGCTGTTCGTGGTGGTTGTTTGTTGTGATGGGTTGGTTGTTGCAAAGGCGTTGTTGAGCCCGTAGCCTACCGCCCCCGCGCCGAGTCCGACGAGGAGTATGACGAGTAGTACTGAGCGTGTTGAGATGCTTCTCCGCGTTGCCGATGAGATGTCTGGTTGAGACATTTTTCTTCGACAGATAGAGGTGCCGGGGATGGAGATGGTGGTTCTCCTAGGAATTTGCTTAAGTGCTCAAAACAGGCGCAGTGGTTCAGAAAACCAGTCTATCGTGCTGGTCGGAATAGATTCGGGCTCCTCTGCCCATCATATCCTCTCAAACCTCGCCTCTCCGAGCATGTCGAATATGACAATTCAGGAATCTGTGACGGGAACGGAAGCAGGAAAACTTCAGACAGACCTTCGTGAGGTCTTCACCAAGATATTGAGCCAAGCCAGGAGGATCTGACTTGGCAATGACCCTCGGTGATGGCACAGAAGCACTCGGACAGGTCAGGGAACTAAAGGCATATCTGGAAAGAGGCCTTGAGGTTCTGAGTAGACCGCTGACCGGATAGGTCTCGAGAATCACAAAGTCTCCATTGTTGGTCTTTCTCCCAAATGATTTAGTCTGCAGACTCTCCCCCAGCGAGCATGCGGGAGAGTAGAGTCGTTCTCATCACTGGCGCATCGTCTGGATTTGGCAGGGAGACCGCCCGGATATTGCTCGCCAGCGGCTTCAAGGTCTACGGTACAAGCCGGAATCCATCTGGAAGGCCTCAGGAGCCCGGTGTGGGAATGATCGCGCTTGATCTGGACTCTGACGACTCTGTCAAGAATGGCGTAAAGGAGTTGCTTGATGAGACAGAGCGGCTAGATGTTCTGGTTAACAACGCAGGCTACGTTTTGACCGGGGGTGCTGAGGAGACGTCGATTGCAGAGGCGAAAGCCCAGTTTGAAACAGACTTCTTCGGCCATGTTAGAGTGACGAAAGCACTATTGCCGACCATGAGGAAACAAGGCTCTGGCCAGATCATCAACATATCCTCACTGGCAGCGATTCTTCCCGTCCCCTTCGAAGGCTACTATGCCGCCGCAAAAGCTGCTCTGTTGGCATGGTCTGAAGCGCTCCGTCACGAGGTCAAAACATTCGGCATCGGAGTGTCTGTAATAGAACCTGGATTTTTCAAAACAAACTTGGGCAATACTCGAAGGAACGCGAAGTATACGATACGGGATTACGATGAGTTACGACAACGAGCTACAACCACACTAGATAGTGATTTTGAGAACGGAGAAGACCCGAAGATAGTAGCAGAAACGGTTCTCAAGATTGTTCAGAGCGGGAACCCAAAGTTAGAGTTCGCGGTGGGCAGGGAAAAGCGGTACAAGACCTTGAAGCGTATCCTGCCTCAGTCAATTATCGAGAATGGTGTGAGACGACATTGGAAACTAGACAAGTAGAAGTTGAGGTCTAGGTCCTGGTAGTTTCACCTGTCTTCGCATCTGGGTTCGGCCTTGTCCTTTTCGATTCTACCTATTTCGTATGGATTGTCAGCGAGCTCTTCGGCTCGACGCTGATCCCACGCCTTCGACAACGTGGAGCGAGACGGGTAAAGAGAGACCGAGGCTCCGTCGTCCTAATCATTGCCACGATCTTTCTCTCGGTCTACATCGCTTTCTATTTCGGATACGCAGGGATTGGAATGCTTCCGGACTGGACGTTCTATCTCGGGATCTTTCTTACCTTTCTCGGTATCATGGTTCGTCAGGTGTCGATCGCGATTCTTGGCCGTTTCTTCTCCACCACGGTTCAGATAGTCGAGGATCACAAGGTTGTAGAGAAGGGTCCCTACCGGCTGGTCAGGCATCCCTCCTATACTGGGGTCCTGATCACGTTCATCGGATTGGGCTTAGCAGTGCAGTCCCTCGGAGCACTATTGGCATTGTTGGTTCTGTTCACCGTCGCCTTTGGGTACAGGATATGGGTGGAGGAGCGGGCCTTGTTGTCGGGGCTCGGCCAGGATTATGCAAGTTACATGAAGCGAACAAAACGGCTGATTCCATTCCTCATCTAGATGATACTATCGTGGAGCACTCTGAGTCATTAAGGGGACAGGGCGCAGTGTGTTCGAGGAGTGTTCTGTGGGGCGTACGGTTCCTTCATGGCGGCTGGTTGTGAATGACGAGATTGACCGGATAAGCAAGTTTAGGAGCTTTCTCAGAGTAGAGGACAAGGAAATCTTCGACGATCTGCTACGACAGTGCAAGCACTACGCACCGTATGCTAGTACTATGGCTTCGGTGATCAAGGAGGTTCCCTTGATGTTCTCGATGCTGTTCGGACAGCACAAGATGATATGGGAACTAGAAAAAAGAGTTGCTAAACTAGAGGCGAATCAGACGCAACCGTCTGGTGCGCGAGACTCTAACCCAGAGCTGGAGAAGCTCGTCGTGTCAAGTCAACAGTAGGTTTCCTTCGGCTTTCTTGGTTTCCTGAATGTCCGTCTTTTTATCGCTGTTCTGATCTTCCTAAGCTGAGGTTTGACGGTGGAAACCGGTCTAGTATCCAGGCTGGATAAGCTGGAGAAAGAGGTCTGGGATCACGTCTTCATGCTGAGTCCGCGGCAGGCTGTGATGCTAGGCTTGCACGAGTACGATGGATTGTTGGCTGACATTTCGCCAGGGGGGTTGAAGGCTTGGATGGATAGGACGGCTGGGTTGCTTGAGCGTTTGGGAGGCGAGCGTCATGGCCTGGATAAGGATGGGCGGTTGGATGTTTTGTGTTTGGAGACGATGCTGGAGCGGATGATGTTTGATGCTCAGGATCTTCGGGGTTACGCGACTAGGCCGAACATTTACTCTCTACAGTTGAGTGTGACGCCGTACATTTCCCGGGAGTACGCACCTGTGGACGCTAGGATTGTAGCAGTGAACAAACATCTAGCCCGGGTTCCGGGTTTTCTGGACCAGGCTGGACGGAATCTGGATAAGACGTTAGCGCAGCCGATTGTTGATGTTGCGACTAGGCAGGTGCAGGGGGTTCTCCGGGATCTTGACGGGAATGCGACCGTGGAAGCGGGGAAAGCTTCTGGATCGGTTAGGGAAGAATTTGAGACTCTGAAGCGCGAAGCTATAGTTGCCATGGTCTCCTTCGTTGAAGAGCTCAGTGAGGAACACGATCTCTCCATGGATTTCGCTCTTGGAAGGGAAAGGTTCCAGAAATTGCTCTGGGTGAACGATCGGATCAACAAGCCCGTGGAAGAGGTCTTGGGGATGGGCTTGCAGGATCTTGAGTCTAACCTGAAAGCGTTGAGAGAATTGGCGGAGAAGATTGGACCAGGACAAACGGTCCAAAGCGTTGTTGACTCGATCCAGGAGAATCATCCTCTCTCTCATCGGTTGATCGATGAGACAGCTGAGGGATTGAGGGATCTTGAGCTGTGGTTGAGAGAACACCATCTCATCAGTATCCCGGCCGGAACAAGGGTCAGGGTTGTTCCTACTCCAATGCACATTCGAGCGACGACCACCGCGGCGATGTCTTCGCCGGGACCCTTCGAAAAAGAGGGTCTGGAGGGGTTGTACTATGTGACTCCGCCGGAGGATTCGTGGGACGCGAGGACGAAAGAGGAATGGTTGCGTCATCTCAACTACGTGACTCTGAAGGATATTTCGATCCACGAGGTCTTTCCAGGCCACTATACTCACAGGGTGTTTCAGCGGGAATTTGGAAACTCGATGACTCGGAAAGCGTACTGGAATTACGCGTTCGGCGAGGGCTGGGCGCACTACTGTGAGGAGATGATGGTGGACGAGGGATACGGGAACGAAGGGTTGCGGTTCATCCAGTTGAAAGAGGCGTTGTTGAGGGATTGTCGGTTTATCGTATCCTTCTGGATGCATACGCAGGGTCTTGGGGTCAATGAGGCGCGACAGTTCATCATGCAAAACGCGTACATGGAGACGCTGCCGGCGGAGCGGGAGGCGTTGAGGGGGACGTTCGACCACTCATACTACGGGTATACGCTGGGAAAGTTGTACATCAAGAAAGCTAGGGAACGATTCTTCCACGCGCATCCATCCGCGCGGGCGAAGGAGTTCCATGACAAGCTCTTGGGATTGGGAGGCGCACCAGTTGGTCTCCTGGAAGAACTGATCGTCTAACCGGTCCTGGTGTCAATTTGTTAATGTGCTGGTAGCTTCGGTTCGCTAGGGGGTCGTCCCCTGTGGAGAGTAGGCTTGATGCTGGCCTCGAGATTAGACGGATACTACTCTTGACCCGGTTGAAGGAGGTCCCGAGGGGGATGACGCTGCCGCAGCTTGTCAAGGATTGCCAGAAAGTCTCCGGCTGGAATATTCCGGGGAGGAAGCCTTGGGATATTGTCCAGCATGTCGTTCAGACTCTGATCGATGATAAGCTGGTTGCGCTGGGAACAAAGTTCGTGGTGACGGTTGGAGGTCGAGAGTACTTGGAAGACCCGTTGAAATGGCGCATTGACGATAGAACGACAGAGGAGCTTGCCGACAGTATGTTCTGGAAGGAGATCTATGACGTGTTCGACAAGGCCTATCATAGACTGAAATCCAAGATCCCGCGTTGAGACAAAATGCTGAGCGAATCAGGATACCTAGCGGCGCACGAGAAGGAGGTTATCAGAATTCTCAGAGTCTTGAACGATGCGACAGACGGATTCGTTGTGATCGGGGGATACGCTGTCAACGCGTACGGACATCACCGATACTCTGTCGAATGCGAGCTAGCGACGAACCGAGACGATCTTCCAGTTATAGATACCACGCTTCTGGGAGAGGGTTACGAGTTATGGAAGGATCGGCTTCGGCCGCCGATTGGCGTGACGACAAGGGAATACCGAAAAACGGTCGGAGAACCAGTATCGCTTGAGTTTTCTGTGAATAATGTCGTTAGCTCGACAACTCGGGGAACCTGGACCTACAAGTTCATGCGAGAAAACTCCGCAGAAGTGATCGTCGCGGGAGCTACGGGCTCAACCCCGTCCAGGGTGGCCCAGAGAAACCTGCTCGTCGCCATGAAACTCCACGCGGGTCGAACACAGGACTTCGCCGATGTTGTCGTGTTGTCGGAAAAGGTCGACTGGAAGACTGTTGCGAGATGTGCTGCCTGCGGGGCAAAGGAAAAACTGCTGGAACAGATTGATTCAGCGATCAGAGAGATATCTTCAGCAAGATTCGTGTCTGACCTGAAATCTGCATTCGCAATGCGAAGCGATCCTACGCTCCTAGTTAAGGAGGCAAATCATGGCCTACATTCGGTCAGGACTCTTATCGCCGAACAGAAATTCAGAGATTTCTTGTAACTACAAATGTTAAGGCCGAAACTCTCTTCCAACCTTGATTGCAGAAGTCACTCGTTCTCCTAGTGTACCGTCTGGATTGAGGAAGCGGTAGTGTTCTCCGCAGTCCACTATTGTTTTCCAGTGGACGTGGGCGACTTTCGTCGGTCCTTTCTCTGTATCTATTGTTATGAAGAAGACTTCTCCTGGCTCGAACACGTCCCTACCATCATGTTTCTTCCGTTCTGACTGTGGAACCAGGTGAGCTTTCTGGATCAGCTCCAAATGCTCTGCTCTCACGATCTCTTCCGCATGGAAGACGGTATCAGCTATCTTCCAAGGCTTGAGGCGCTTTCCATTAGCTTTCGTAATGATCTTCATCCACGCTTCTTCCATAGCTAGACTTGAGCAGTGAAGTTCTTAGCCGAAGTGAAACTCTCAGCCCAGCAGAGGTGGATACATCTGATGGGAGATGCGAGAGAACAACAATATCAGAACACGAGTCTTGCTCTGTAAGCTTCGAACGGGCCTTCGGTCAGCGCAATTGCTCATCATCAACTGTAGACTTATCACAGGATTAGTGGAATCCTAGAAGTCAGCCAAGAGGTTCCTATCTGGATTCGTTTGAGGCAGAAGTCAAACGGCCATGGTTCACGCTTCGAGACACACTAAGGGCTGTGACCAAGGGCGGAAAACTCTGGACTCCAGCAGTCGTCGTGCTTAGAGATAACTCAGTTCGTATTCTTTCAGGCGAAGGCTGTACCGGGCTACGACCGCGTAGACTGACATGGACAACGCCTAACAGTTTTCGCGTTACCGGGATCGGAGCCGTTCAAGTTTTCAGCGCGGCCACTTGAGGTTCAAGACTTCCGATCAGGCCCTGCAGGTAGCGTCAATTCTCAAAGCGCGTTTTTCGGTTTTTGAGGAACTATCAGTTCCGGTTGAAGAGTTTCCAGTTCAGGTTCGGCTCCTCATCTCGGGAAGACACGTTATGATTCAGCTGTACGTCTTTCTGTTCAGGTTCATCATTGGAGGCTTCATCCTGGCATTCTTGAGTGGCTTTGGTCTATTCGGGATCGTTCTGGGAACGACTTCGATCGTCACCTACATTGGATTGCCTTTCTGGGTCGTCTTCGTAAAAGCAAGAAGACCGACTCCAGGATGGCTTCGATTCAAAGGAACCACTATTGTCGTACGAACGGGTTCCGATTGGGTCTGGGTCTTGCCGAAAGTGATCGAATGGAAAACCCCGGAATCATTTGTCCTCAAGAGCAACGGGTCGAAGTACGAGCTCTCTTTCCAGGCCGCTCAGAGCGCAAGCCGAGCGAGTATGATGTTAAAAACTGCGATTCCAATGATTCAAGAAAGACATGCGGAGGCCTACAGCTCATGACTCCTAGGGAGCGAGAACTCATGACTGGAATGGGCAACTGTTATGCTTCTTGTCATGACGACTTTGAGCATACTGTGGAAATGGTTGGTAGTGCTCGGGGTTTGACGGCTGATCAGTTGAAGAAGATGTTAGAAGATATTCGGGGAAAGTACTGGTCTGATGTTGATTACCAGAAGCTTCGAGGTCGGTTGCCGAAAGATTTCCCGCTGTAGGAGATCGGAGAAGATTGACGAAGTGTCCTAGCTGTGGTGTGGGTTTTCAGAAGCATGATGATTTTGAGGATCTTGCGGGTCATTTTGTTGCAGAGGCGGGGAGGAGTGATGCGGGGCATGTGATGTGGTTGAACCGGAATATTACCAAGAATAAATCTGACCGGAAGACTCTCTCGAAATTATTATCTGAATTTTTCAGTCTGGGAGGTGGGAGTCTGGAGGCGTGGGTTAAGCGGCGTTTTATCGAGAAGTTCTATGGGTCGAGTCCGCACCCGTTTGTTCTCGCGTTGCAGCATCCTAGCCGGGCGGTGTTGTTGGGGTATGTTGTTGAGCATCAGCATTTCCTCCGTCAGTGGGTCCGGTCATGCAGCTACATCATGGCCCGGACAGACGAGATGGACGTGGTCTTGTATGAACTGGATAATATCAACACGGAATACGGTGGCGTAGGATCAGGTCAGCCGAGCCATTATGAGTTGTTGTTGAGGATGGGTGAGAGCCTCGGTCTAGATCGAGAGAAAGCGTTTCGGATGGCGCCTTTGGAGGATACGAGGGAGGCGATCCGAGTCTGGGACTCTATCTGTCGGGATGATCACTGGGTCGAGGGCTTGGCGGCAATGCACGGTCTAGAATTAATTGCGAATCGGAAGTTGAAGGGTGAGGGTGCTAGTATCGGATATTTTGATCCGGTGATATTGAATAATGATGAGATATCGAAGGAGGCGAAGGCGTTCTTGCGGGAGGGTTACGAGGCTGATGTGGGCCATTCGGAACGGGCCCTGGGGCTGGTCGAGAAATATTCGAGGTTGTATGGCATTACGGATGATGTCCAGGCGACGTTTCTTCGGTCGATCGATTATTTTGATCGTTATCTGATGGCGCGCTTGGAGAGGAGCGGACGGTTTGAAAGTAGCTGAGAAAGGCTGCGCGATATGCCAGGCAACATGGGGCGACTACTGGGAAACGATCGAAGGACAACGCATGTTCTTCTGCTGCGACATATGCGCCGTCGAATTCAAGAACATGATAAGAGAGGTCAAGAAGAGAACAGGATGGAAAACAATCGATGAGATCAAAATGACGGGAAACTACAGAGGACGAGAGTGCACTGCCCTGCTTGGCGGTAAGAGGTACAATTTCTCGATCCGGTTTGACTCGAAGGGTCGGATAGACCTGTTCAGCGAAAGGACCTAGGTTCGAGGGGGAACCAGAATCCTCTTGGCCTCGTGCAGGGGCATCGAGAATTCTACGATGCGATCCTTTTCCTTGATCGTTATCGAGAGCGACTTTTCCAGCCGTCTCGCGTGGAAGTAGCAGTACGGAGAGTCCTTGGCCACTGAGACTGAATCGACTGTACCACCTAGCAAGTCCTGTACATATCTGCCGAGTGAGATCTTGTAGACTGCCCTCAGGGCGGCGATTGACTCATCTATTCGCTCGCTCGTGGCGTACTCTGTGGTCTTCGTAACCCCCCGTATCGAGACGCTGTGGAGATAGACTGTCTTCGACGTGATTAGACTACCCGTTGTTTGACTGCCTTGATAGCTTTCTCGATTCCCTTCAGCTGCTCACTAATCTGAGTTACACGCGTACTGATATCCGTAAGTTGCTGCTCGAGACTTGTCGCTTTTCCTTGGAGGTTCTCGAACTGATCATTCATGTTCTTGATAATCCGGTTCGCCGCTTTCTCGGCTGCAGCAAAGCTCATTCTGTCAATCCAATCGAAGTTAAGCCATTTAACCCTTTGAATCGGAGAGACAATTGAAAATGGGCCGTTTTTCGCTTATGGAGTCTGGGGTTTCGTAAAGGACCCGACGTCGTTTACTAATCGGCCACAGCTGATTAGAAACAGTGGCCGAGCAGAATCACGCTAGAACCTGTCGGGCTTTGTGCAATTTTGAAGCGAATATCCCTTTATTCTCGATCTCTAGTATTGACACTTGAGGTCTGCGAGCATATGGTCTTCTGGTTGGTGACAGCCAAGCCTCGGGTCGAAAGGCTTCTCGAGTTGAGGGGGAGGCTTGACTCCCGGGAGATTTCGAGGATGCGTCCGTTCGGACGATCGCTTGAAAACGGGCTTGTCAACGCGAGGCTCAGGGAGGATGGGTTGGCTCTATGGGAGGAGGAGGACTATTGTGTTCCACCTCTCGCGCAGGAGAGGGCTGCTGTCCTAGACGATTATTTCGACAATATCGCCGTCGAAGATATCGGAGACCCGGGACGAGGGTGGGAAAAACTCACAAGCCTGCCGTCGCTATGGCACCGAGACGGGAACGAGTCGGCTTCCTCGCGTTAGGGGTGATCCAAAGTCAAGAAAGTCAGGACCACAAACTTCCATAAATCTTTCTTGATATCTTCTGAAAGTTGGACGGGTATTGAGCTTTCGCCGTTCTGACATGAAAGGGAAGATTTCTTCTTTGGCTTTAGGAGGGCGAGGTGGGAGCGACCCAACAGCAGCAGGATTCTAACCGGCAGCTCGGGCATTCTATGGCAGACCTTGAATTCGAGCATTCTGCCGGCGAACAATCGCAATCAGCGCATCGCATGACCTGAACACTCTTGGAGATGGGGTAATTCTCTGGTTCCGACCGGGCGGGTCCTACACGCTCAGATATTAGTTCTGAGGCTCGAGCCATGTACTCTTGAAGACTGTAGACTCGTCCGGGTAGTCCCTTGTAGGTCTTCAACCAAGTTTGAAGGCACCCTTTCTTGTCGAAGAGAGGACTGCCCTCGCATACGACCTGGGCATTCTGTCCGAGTGACCGGATCTCTACGACGTGGAGAACTGCGCTGGCAGGTTGAAGTTTACTGATTTTTCCTTCGACGATCGTCAGCCGGGTTGGCCGTCCGCAGATAACGCACGTTGCCTCTCCCTCAAGATCGTGTCCGACGGCGTTGAGCAAAATGTCCGCGCCGCAGCGTACATACTGTTCCTTTGGCGTCCTGACCTTGTAGGGCGTCGGTGAACGGGAGACTCCGATTATGTTCATGGTGCGTATGAGGGTTTTCCGGTCTTACTTGTAGACATTTTTGTCGATGTTCGACCCTGAGCAAGAGAGAACCCTGGCATGGTTGGGCTAGATCCAGATACGCTTTACTTCAGTGAAGTGGGGATCGTCGGTGGCGCAGGGAACTCGCAGCTTTCTGGCGGTTGCCATTATTAGCGCGTCGGCCATGGGAACCTTGACGCGGTGGCTTATCCTTGCTCCCTCTTCCGCGATTTCCGGATCGACGTCTATGATGGTGAATTCTTTCTTGACAGAGTCTACTCGGAGGTCTGCGACCGTTCTGTCTTCTTGGCTGATGGTGAGCTTGTAGATCTCGTAGAGGCTTATCGTGGACGCGAACGCGTTCTTGGATTCGTCGAAGATGTTTCTCAGCTTGCTTAGCTGTTCAGGGTTTTTTGTTGTGAAGACGGCCCAGAAATAGCGGGTGTCGAAGAGCACTCTAGCTCTCTTCTCGCATCTTGTCGAGACGTCTGAAGGCTTCTTCCCTGGTCATCTTGCTCTTTCCGGCGAGATCGAAGATCGACGGGACCTTCCGGAAGACAACCTTTCCTCCCTCAGCATCAACGAGCAGTCTTGTTCCTTCTCGGATATCGAGCTTCTTCCGGATCTCCTGAGGTATGGTTGTCTGGCCCCGCCTCGTCACAACAACCTCTTGAGTCATACTTGATTAGGGGCATATTCCTATTATTAAGCTATTCCTACCTGTTCCATAATCCTATTTCGTACGCCCAGGTGCAAGCTAACATAAACACTCGCGACGTGGAATGTTTCCCCGGTTGCGACCTGCTTGTCATTGTTGCGGTCAGGCCTGTATCTGGATAGAGGGTTGTTTCAGGAAGTCGAGCACTATGCTGTCGAACTCTTCGCGTTTTGACATGTTGGGAATATGATCCGCGCCTTTGATCACGTTCTTTCTAGAGCCGGGCATGTGCCTGTGGATGTTGTCCACTTCGAGGATCTGGGCGGGCATGTCTTTGTCGCCGACTATGAAGAGGGTCGGAACGTGAATCTCCGATAATCTCTGAAAGGCCGGCGGGTTCGGTCTCTCCATGAACTGCCAGGGCTTCTCGGCGTAGACGTGAAAGTTATTCATGGCGATCTCGCGAATGCTTTGACGGGAGGCAGGGTCTTGTGCTGCGGCCAGGCGTTGACATCCATCTCGACAGCGTCTGCTGCTCGGCCCTCGCGGTCCGCGACCTCCTGCGGCTTCATCTGTTCCTCGAACTCGTTCCAGAGCCTTTCTTCCTCTGGGCCGGAGACCCTGTAGCCGCTCGCGCCCGGAGAGACTAGGATGAGAGATTGGACCATACCGGGATATTCTACGGCGAAATCTAGCGCGATTCTGCCGCCGTTGGAAACGCCTAGGATTGTAGCGCGAGCGATATTCTGGTGTGTTAGCAGTGCTCGGAGATCTTGATGATCAGAATATTTCGATTTTGCGATATCGGATTTACCGTAGCCGCGGACGTCGTATCGTATGGTCGTGTAGTTTTTCGAGTAGAGCTGGAACCGGCTGTCCCACATTCTACAGTCCAGGAATCCTGCATGTATCAGGACGAGAGCGGGTCCCTGGCCGTCTGTCTCATAGTACAGCTTGCCACCGTCCACCTCGACAAAACCCGTCTCCAAGAATACCTCCCTGTGACCTCAAGATAAGAGCGGATCTGCATCGATAAAAGATGGGCTGCTCGGAGGGGTTTCGGTGGTTTTGGCCCTTCGACCACGGGCCAGGAAGATCGCTGTCAGACCTAGGACTGAGCCGAGGACTATGCTTCCTACGATCAGATAGCGCCACGGAATAGACGAGGCCGTGTTTGGTGACACTCTTTGAAGCGGGTTCATTGTTAGTTGAATCAGCTTCTGGCTTGTCCAGTAACCTTGTTTGGAAATTGTCACGTTGATCGTTATGGTGGTAGCTGTGGAGACGTTTGGGGCTCCGTAAAAGACCGTCAGATTACCAGTGCTGTCCGTCAGACCTGTGGTCTTGGAGAAGTTCCCAGGAACGTTTCGGTCCAGGGTGACGTTTGCGCCGGTGAGGGGAGTGTTGTCGCTGGATGCGTGGACGTGAATGGCCACCTTGTCGAGGGCGTGCAGTGTTAGCGCATCCGCGCTTAGGGTGGCCGTCATCTCGAATTGGCTGCATAGCGTGGAGATGGTGGTTGCGGTGTCCTTCACGATAGCGTTAACAGGGTAAAACAGGGCTAGCGTGTTGAAGCTCGAAAGTAGAGTCGCGGCGGGGACCGCGGTGCTGTCGACCGTTGTGGCGTTGAACGGGCCCTCAAGGTCGCAGCCCGGTCCGATCAAGTTGTCGGGGTCAAGCTTGACAACAAGCGCCATTCCGCCATTGCCACTGCCAAACTCGACCAGACCGCCCCCTTCGAGAAGAACACCGCCGTCAGGTGACGGGAGGGTCTGCCAGAACTGAGCCGCGGCATATCCTCTACTCCAAACGACGTTTCCTTGCGAGTCCAGTTTTAGGACCACCGCTTTAGACGAGGATCCGCCAACGATGAAGCTGCCATCGGAAAGCTGGGCCACAGAGTAAGCCTGATCGAAAAAGTTCAAGCCTCCACCACCGTACGCCTTCTGCCATATGATGCCGCCCTGCGCATCAAGTCTCAGGACCCAGATCGCTGCATACGAGTCCCCGTAGGAGGTTGTAAAGCCGGCGAGCACGAGGCCGCCGTCAGAGGTCTGGCTGACGGAGTAGGCCTGGTCTCCTTTTCCCTCACCCGCGTAGCTCCTTTGCCAGACGAGGTTTCCGTTCTCGTCTATCTTGGCCAACCAAGCCTCGACGAAACTCGTACCAGAGTTGTGATCAAAACGATATGATCCAGCGATAACGAATCCACCGTCGGAAGTGGCTACGACCGAACTAACGTCGGCTTCGCCGATTGTCGTGTTGTATCCTTTCTGCCAGACTATTCCTCCCGCCTGGTTGAGACGCAAAGCCCACGCTGGGAATCCTCCAAACGAATAGGTGAAGCCAACGACTAGGAACCCTCCGTCACTCGTCTGGACAACGTCGTTCGCTTGCTCTGTCTGGCTGCCTCCATACGAGTTGTCCCAGAGAACGTTTCCTTGAGAATCGACCCTCAACACCCACGCGTTCACATCTCCCCAGTTTGGCAGACGAGTTAGGCCAACGGCGATGTAACCGCCATCGCTGATCTGTTTGACCTTGAACAACGCATCGATACCAGTCGTTCTGTAGGATCGTTGCCACTGGACGCTGCCTGAAGAGTCTAGCTTGAGAATCCACCCGTCAGAATCAGAACCAATCGAAGGGGGTGACCCTTGGATGGCCCATGTGGTCTCGTTGGTAGAACCGGCAACAATGTAACCCCCGTCAGAGGTCTTGTCGGCCGAGTGCGCTTCGCTGTTACCGACCCAGCCGTAGGTCTTGACCCAAGCGCTAGTCGTTGGACCCTGGGAAGCGGGGGAAGCCGGTATTGCACGAGAATCCTGTATTGTCGCTGATAGTGCAAGAGCGATGATCACCAAGGTGGTCGCTCGAAAAAACGATGACCGTGGCTTGGGATATTCTTGAAACGTGTGAGAAGCCTGCTTAGACTGTGGGCTGGAAGGCGGATAAAAGTATGGCCGGTTTCAAGTGTCGGTCGAATGTCGCCTTCACTCGGACTCGTAGGAGCAGGCCTCGCAGGCCTGGCTGCAGGTGTCCTGATGACTCTTTTCGAATTTGCCTTCTGGAAAAAGTGGGGATTGGAGGGTGTGGCGGAGTGGCAGGTGAACAGTGTCATGGTATCCGTATTGATCAGAAAATTCACCCAGAGAAGACCGGGAGCATTGATGGCTGTCGCAATGCACCTGTTCCACGCAACAATCCTAGGAATACTCTTTCTTGTTCTCCTTATCTTGTCCCAAGCAGCAGTTCTGCTTCTGCCGACTGTTGTCTGTGGTGTTGTGTACAGTATCGTCCTCTGGATTGTATCTCCCTATCTGACTAGAGGATTGTTCGAGTCCGCAGGATGCTTCCGAATGACAACAAAAGGCTTGACGAGCAGCTTGCTAGCACACATTGTCTACGGCGTCTTTCTAGGACTTCTAGTTCCCGTACTCGTGTAAAAGGGTCGACTCTACGAAAACCTCTAGCCCCTGCTCCCGTGGAACAATGTTCTGAACAACATCGGTTTGGGTTTCAGTTCTTCAAACTCTTCTGCTCTGCCGATGTTGAATCGATTACACATGAATCATGAGATTCCTACTCCCGCGAAACCCTACCTTCGATCAAAGACACTGACTAAGGGTGTCACCTTCCAGCAATTCGGTCAAGGAGTTTGCATTTCAATCTCGCCGCTTCGATCGTAAGCATTTCATCCCGACCTTCAAACAGCTTCCACGCTCTCTTTGCCCCTAGGGGATAATGGGTAAGTCCAGAGCGATTCTCTGTGTCAATTGCTCTATAATTTGCCAGCCGACGCGCGATTGATGAAGAAGTCCTACCAGTAATTTGACCCAGTTCAACCACTTTAGGATCTCTCTTGTCAAGTCTGACACCTGGAGTTTTGTAAAGCGCTAGGGCCAATACAAATTCGTCATCGGACCAACGAGAGCCTAATTTTGCGATTGTCATTTCGTATCATTTCTAATGACAACTTTTCGACGGGAAAAATTCGAAACCCTGTCTGCCGTATCGTTAAGCTTGTCCCGCTCCTTCTTGAGCTCTATGGCTTTCAGGGTGTGCACCTGAGCTAGGGAATCAGCGAGTGAATCTAACGGGTCAAGTAGAGCTTTCCTATCTTGTTTCATTCTAGCTTTCTTTTCTCTATCCAGCTTCCTATTGATCTTCCTATCTGAGGGTCCTTGACCATTGTGTTGACCATTCCAAGATCAGATCCTAATTGCACTGGGTTGGAAAATGAGAACTCCGTGGGATAATGCAATGTCTCCTTGACTTGCCGAGGTTCTAAGAAAGGCAAGCCATAATTGAGGAAATCAATGTCTACGGAATGTTGAAGATAATCATTGAGCCTCACGTCGACGGACTCGCTTACTACTAATCGGTTGGAAGAGTGGAAGGCCGCAAGAAGTCTCCTGAAGGACTTTGACGATCGAATTAGCGACCTGAGAAAATACGGATTCACTGTCGTAACGGCTCTACTTGCTATTAACTCATTTCTACTGCCATCATCAATAGGCGGGAAAGACGCGCTCACCGATCAAGTCAAGCTAGCCGCAATAGGGTCGATGATGCTGCTAATAGTAGCTCTGCGATACGTGGAGAGAAGCTATCGCCTATTCCAAGACGCCGTTGCAGGGAGGGCAAGGATACTTGAAAGAGTCATGAACTTCGAGTTGACGGAGAAGATCTCCGAGCGATACAAAAGATCGTTCGAGCTGTCGCATACTGATCTCGTCTATTTCTTCTTTCTAGTCGCTGTTTTTGGCTTGGGACTTGCTGTTGTGTCTCAAACACTCTCCCTCTCACTCAACGGATACATCACATTAGGCTTGTTGGTCGCTTTTTCAATTATCCCAATCTCGCAATCGATAATGCTGGCAAAATCGAGATCTGCCAGAACTAGAACATCATCTATCAGAGTGCGGGTCTTGTCACGATGGGCTTGGGCATTGTCGACGTTCAGGACAAGTGAATCGCGCCGAGCCAAGATCCTGAGACTTGGGAGATGGCTTGTGGATTTTAGTCAGAGGGTTATCGATGAGAATCTTGTGACCTCTCTTTACGTCTTCGGGTTTGCAATTCTTGGTGTGAAGTTAGCGATGCTCTACTTGTTCTTCCATTTGTCTGAAGTAGCCTTGGTGATTCTGTCGACCCTGGTATCGTTCTTGCTCCTTGCGTCCTTAGCATTCATTGTCATGGCTCAACGTCTGAGCCCTACTTGGGGCAAGGGGGATTGGACAGTCGACCGGGTCCAATGCAAAGTGGGAGAACCGATAAATGTCATGGTCACCAATTTGGGCGATGAAAGCAAGTTCCTCCCAAGCTCCAACATGTTTGAAGTTCAAACCTTAGACGGGATTCTCGTCGGCGGTCCATTCACTTTGCCCGCCGACCCAGACAGAAAACTATCCTCTTGGATTTATGAAAAGAAGCCTGATAAAAGCCACCTATGGCTCGGAAATTGGGACAGCTACACCTGGACTTGGGATACCTCTAATGTTTCTCAGGGAATATACCGAATAGTCCCATATGAACGCAGGAATGAACGCCGAGTACTCGGAGCACCTCTTCCTCAAAAAATCATGGTCACAAGTGACAGGCAAAAGTTCCAGGTAAGTACAACCGACGGCGATAGTCATGAATGCTTGGTGACAAACTGGGCCGAAGCGGCTTTCCTGGACAACCGCTTTGACCTGATCGCCTGCACTACACATAAAAGATCCCTCGCGGAATGCTTACGCGTCAAGCAGACCAAAGTCACCAAGGCGAAAAGAGATGCTGGTTGAAACCACGCGAGGCAGATAACCGGCCGCGCTGTTCCCTAGCGACTTAATTGTCTGTGCTCCACAGCTTTTCATTTGTTTGAAGATAGTCAAACCAGTATCACACTACGCAAAGGGAAAAGTCGAGGAAAGCAATAGACGACTCAGACGATACGGGCTTTACGGGATTGGTTTCATATGCTTGGCAGTTCCAGCCGGATTACTAACCGAATTCTTGGATCCCGGAACCGGATTCATTGCGGGATTTGTGTTTTTCACGCCAGGACTGGTTCTCATGTTGATAGCGTTGAGCTCATGGCAGGAATGTGCGCCCACGAGGAAAGGCATCCAAGGCGAAGAGGTAGTAACTTGGGAGCTCTCCCACCTGAGCGACGAGTTCGTTCTGCTAAACGATGTAATGCTTCCAGGAGGCTCGGGAAACATCGACCACATCGTGATCGGACCCACAGGGGTCTTTGTCATCGAGACCAAGAACTATTCGGGTAAGTACGTGTGCTATGGTGATAGATGGTTCTTCCAAGGAAGACGCCAGAAGTATGACGTTTCTAGTGTAAGTGTTCAAGCTCGAAATAACGCGAGAGTCCTCGCTAATCTGCTTCACTCGTCTGGGTTCACAGCGGACGTTAATCCAATTATCGTGTTCGCCCATCCATCTGTACAATTGTGGTTGCACAGCCCGACAGTCCCGGTCTTGAAAAATGGCCACATCTGCAGCTTTCTCCTGGCTCAAAAGCCAGGATTTCGATTGACGGCAACATATTCTGACAAGTTGGCAGACAGGATTCTCGCGAGCAACCGAATGCCCAAAGCATAGTTTTACGCTTGTCTCTTTGCCCTTCTTGGTTTGACCAAATAATCCGAACTGGTTTCCCGTTGGAATCGTTGCAGGAAAGATGACAGTATCACGAGGGATTTAACCCGGTCAAAAGTAGTCTTGTTATTATGGGTGCATACCGAAGCCTCGCTTCCTTTGGAAAGCGACAAGAATACGCTGCGATATCTGAACTCTTGAAGAGGAGCTACCATGTCTATCAGATACTCATCGACGATCAAGGAATAGATTGTGTCATTCGCAAAATTGTCAATGGAAGACCAGCCTATGTTGACCTCCAAATCAAGGCTAGGTCAAAGGACTGTATACCAATTGACGCCGGAAGAATTGCGGCGTTCGAAATCAAGGAGCCTCGGGAGAACTTTCTCTTCATGTTTCATTCGGAACAGACGGGTTCTTATTGGATTACTCCCTCGCTCGAACTCGTTAGACTCGCGTCCAGGAACAAGACGGGCAAGAACGCAGGCAAATACCACGTACTTCTAACGGGTATCCAATCAGGCAAGGCGATCACAAATCCGAGGTTCGATCTCTTCAGAGACGAAAATGGCTACGGAAAATTGGAAGAAGCCTTTGTCGTCATCAACTTGTCCTCGGTTCATTATCAACCTCCGGTTTGATGAACTCAACGTCTCTCCCAAATGCCTCGAGGCACTCTTCTTCTGTTCTAGCTGGGGATGGGACTCATGTGGAGGAAAATCGCTCTTTCAATTTAGGAGCTCTGGTTGCTCTAAGCACGTACCCAATCTCTCGCTATCAGTTCTGCTTGCTCCAGTACAGTTTGAGTTGCTCTCTCTTGTTTGTCGGGAGGATAGCCGTATTTTCTCAGGACTTTCTTGACTTTAAGACGAATTTCTGCTTGTACGCTCTCTCTTCGCGTCCAGTCTATTGTCACACTTTTCCTCATCATTTGTATCAATTCCAATGCGATTTTCCTCAGAGTCTCATCTCCCAAAACACTAATTCCCTAGGTCGCAGTCTGGAATTCCAGCGTGCGTGTTTGACACAACAGCTCGAAGCTCAAAGGACCCTTCTAGACCTCACCATTGCTCCGTTCGAGCCGTTAACCCCAGGCAACGGGCAGAATACTGTTGAGAAGAAGGAGAAGCTTGCCAACGCCATCAAGGAACGGCTGTCCAAGGACGATCTCGAACGGCTCAGACAACAACTGGCCGGTAGACTTGTTGCGGTAACAGTCGTCTTCCTCCTCTGGAAGGGCTCACCAACTGTAACAGACACTCGTCCCGTGAAGGATCTGGATAATCTTCTCAAGATCGTCTTCGACGTCCTCCGCCGCCGGCCACAAGGAATCGGAATAATCGAGGAGGACAGCTACATTGGTGAGGTCTACGCGACCAAACAGCTGGTCACTAGAGAGGAAGACGAGGGATATCGGATTATCATCGAAGAACACCATGATCCAGAGATGCTGCGAACGCTCAAACAGTACTACTCGAAAATGCCCGCATAGCCGTCTTGGTTTTGCTAGATCCAGATGGTCTCGGGAAGGTCCTCGAAGTGGGGGTCACCGGTAACTACCCTTGCATCGTGTAGGCGAGCTGCTCCGAGGACGAGACCGTCAAAGAGGCTTGGCGACTGTAGCTTTCGTTTCTTCGCCCGCTCGAACAGGTCCAGGTACGCTTTCGACCCCTGAACGGCCAACTCCGAAGATATCCGGAGCACCTGAGATGCACCGTGAATTGCTGTCAGTCTCTCTCTGACGAGTTTCTCAGGCGATCTCTCGCGAAAGTACTTTCTCGCCAGCTCAGCTAGAACAGTGTCAGGGGTATACGCGTCCTCAACCGTCTCGATCAGCTCTTTGACCTTGCTTCCCTTCCGAGTTCCTAGGAAGAACTCTATCCAGGCGTAAGCGTCCACGACTATTCTTACCGGTCTTCACCCCGGTCATCTTCACTGAAAGGCTTGACCCTTCCTTTGTCAGCCCCGAAGGCTCCGACCAAAATCCTCCGACGGTGGCTCTTGATGAGTGCCTTCACGGTTTCGTCTATGCTCGCGGCCTTCATCTCGTCCCGGAGATGTTCTAGGTGGGACAGAGTCTCTCGCGAGATCTTCACGGTCTTGTCGGGCGATGCCAAGGTATACCAGTATACTTCTCTACTACTACACCTATTAAGATATTGGGACAATCGCTTCCTGCAGTCACCGACTCGCGAGACCACCGCCTTTTGGCATCAAGTGACCAAAGCCATCTTCACCGGAATATATCGTGGCTCTAAATTATCGCCTGTCGAGATTATCGGTTTCCGAGAATATTTCCCTGCGAGACTTACCTTTTATGCGATGAATCCGCCAGTGACCCGGAACCGGGTCAACGGGCGAAAAGATGCGCGACAGGAACAATTTACACTAGAGTGGACCCCGATAAGGCGCGCAATGTACCAACTCCCAGCGGCAGTAATCCTCGCAGCCACCGGACTCGGGCTGGCGTTCTACGCGACTTACCTTAACAAAGCACTCGCCTCGTACTTCGCGGTACTCGGCACCGTAGTATTCATGGGTGGACTACTCCTCCTCGCGCTCTGGCAGTTTAGACCCGGAACCTCCTCTTCTAGTTGCCGATGAACAACGTGTCAGGTCTTTGCTTGAAGTCCCGGGTCGCCCCGTTCAAGCTGTCATCGAATCTTCTTTGTCTGAATGTATCGTGGCCCGACATTATCGCAACTCGAAAATATCGAGTCTAGAAATCATTGGAGGTCCGAAAATATCTGCGTGCGAGACTTCGCTTTTATGCGAAGAATATGCTGAGACCCGAAACAGAGAAGAAATGTCTAGTCAAAGAGATTTCCACAAGATCCTCGCAACGACTTTCACGACCAAAATAGCTATTGTGCTAATCGTCATGTTGCTAACCTCGACCCTCTTCGCCACCAGTCTGATCAAGCCTATCCGACAGGACCCGACCAGCCCACCTAAGGCAATACCCGCCCTCTCTGATATCGCATCATTGTCAATGTTCGCCAAGGTCACCAGCATGGGCTATACCGGTCCAGAGACGGGAGATGATCATCACGATGACAACGGCGGAGACGTAGGTCCCATACAAACAGTAAACAGCTACCGGATCAACCAGAACTACAACCAGCGACCACAAGACGAACCTGCCGTCACAGCCAATCCCTCAACTGGAACTGTCGTAGTTGGGGCAAACGACTATGGCATCGGAGGCCCGGTAGGCGGAGGCGTCTACACTCACATCAAAGGAGCGGCGTTCCCTTCACCCACATACTTCCCACCCTTCCCGCTTCTCTGCGCGGGCGGGTCAGGCTCTACCTGTGTCTTTTCAGCCCCGCCAATCGGCACCGGAGACCCGGCCTTGGTCTACGGCGCAAGATACAATGAATACTACTATACCAGCATCGGTTTCGCTAACGACAACTGCGCGAGCGGAGTATTCCTCTACCGATCAAGCAACGGACTCGACTGGACACGGCCCGTCATCAACAGATTCCTCGCAACACCCACTGCAACAGGCGGCGGAATACGAACCATCACATACTATGACGGCGGACCCACAGGCCAAAACTGCATGACATTCAACGACAAGGAATGGATAGCGGTCGACAACACCCCCACTAGCCTGTTCTACGGTCGCATCTATGTCACGTGGTCGCAGTTCAACCTCGACCCCTCAGGCATGTTCGCTACGAGTTCACCGATCATGCTCGCCTACTCGGACGACCGCGGGGACACGTTCTCCAACCCCATCGATGTCACCGGAGCGCCTGGCAACACAAACTGCATGTTCCCAGCCATCCCAGCAAATACAGGCCGATGCGTCGAAGACCAGTTCTCCGTCCCAGTAGTCGGCACCGATGGCACCATCTACGTCACCTTCATCAACGGAGAATTCAGCGCAACAAGTTCACGGGACCAATACCTCGTCAGCAGAGTCCACCCCGGATCCGGTTTCAGCGTCGACGGACCCTTCCAGGCAACATTCCCAGTCTACGACCAACCCAATTTAGACTACCCAACACAGACCACGGGCGGACAAGGAAGATCCACGCTCTGCAACAGTAACTTCCGATTAGCGGCCACTGAAGGATTTGCGATCAAAGTCGACGGGACAAACGCTGCCAATGACAAGCTCTACATCGCCTGGGCAGACGATCGAGCACACCAAGGCGAGTTCTCAGGCGTAACTGTCGGTCCAAGATCATCAGGCTACGCATGCCCAGCTGGCAAGATGACAGACAACGACGTGTTCATCATCAGATCAGACAACCAGGGATCATCATGGACAGAGCCAATACAGGTGAACCAGGACAAAGCACCTGGCACGGTGAACAACAAGGACCAGTTCTATCCATGGGTCTCCGTAAATCAGAAAGGCCAAGTAGCCGTCCTATACCAAGACAGACGCTACGACAACACCCCTGTCCCGAACAAACTAGCACGCGCGACAGTTGGCACCAGCACCGACCTGGTAACATGGAAGGAGACATTGATCGCACAGTTCGCATCAAACCTTGACAACGCGTTCCGCGACGGCGCCTTCATCGGCGACTACAACAACGACCTCATCACAAACGATGGTACGATATACGCGGTCTACACAGGCGTCACGCCAGGCAAATTCGACAGCGACATATTCATCGCCATATTCAACATCAACGCCAGCTAAACCCCCAAAGCGCCAGCCCCAAGGACTGGCAATCCCCTCTTTCTTGTTTTTCCGGCCTAGCACCCTCGCCACTTATAATCATAGATGCAAGAGAGAGATTGTGCCTCCCGCTCAAGATGTCTCTAACAGTCCAGATGATGAGAAGATTCTGAAGTATGCTGGCGAGCTATTTCGTCAGCTTGGAATAACCAAGCCCGAACCAGACGCGGTCATCTGGGACAATGATATTCGTTCCCACCTTGTGGTTGTGAGGTACGGAGAGGTACGACTCCCTCAGAGCTTCAAGGGCCAGTTGACACCTGAAGATTGGAAGACATTGCTGGCACCAGAGATAATCTACAACTACGTCCTATTGCGAGACGACGGTCGCGACCCCGCACTGCACCTGCTCCTACCGCTCGCCCCTGCGCCCTTTCCCCTCGCCTTCGCCTTGATCGCTCTATTCCGTTCTGGCAGAGGACCCTATTACCTCGAGCTCCTGCTGACCATTATGGCTCTCTACGTGCTTTACTCAGGCATTGTGCTCGGTTTATACATCAGAAGACGCTGGAGACGCCTCTTCTATGATGCTGATAGACGAACAGCAGACAAGTTCGGAAAACAAGAACTTCTAGCGACTCTGGCAAAATATGGAGAAGCAATCTCTGCCACGGGATATCCGCGGAAACGTTTCCATCTTTGGCCCACGGTTAACCAGAGAATCGAACGCCTTCAAAAAGCCACCGAGATAGCGAAATAAGAAAAAAGTCAACTATTCCTTGGGTGGGGGGTTGTGGTTACTATCAGCCGACGCTTCGTTGAACTCGTCGTAGAAATCGTGGGACTCGGCCTCGCGCTCTACGGAGCACAAGTCCAATTTAGCACCCCGATCTGTGCTCCCCCGCCACCCTCGGGAGTCGTTTGTCCCAAGACTTTCGGCTTGTACCTGACGATATTGGGCTTGGTAATATTCCTCTTTGGACTGTTTCCGGCCGTCTGGAAGCGTAGGATGAAAAGCCTGGATTGAACCGATGAAAAGATCTAATTGAGTCTCCATATTGCCCAGCCCTTATGGTTGTAGATGGGCTGGCAACCTGTAAGGGTCTCGATCAGTCCGAACATTTCCTCAAACCGTCGGCTATTACTCCTCGTCCACAAGATTCGAAGGTTGAACCCTCGACCCGATCTGAGCCTGAACTCGACCCGCCCCGCTGAAAGCATCTTTGCCCTGCTTGACCTCTATCTCCCAGACAACACTTCTCCTAGCTTCAAAGTCCTTCCTCTCTTCCAATTCGTCGATCGAGAAATCTCTCCCGCGAAAGATGCGATCGATAGCTGGAACCACCAGCAACCAGTCGATACCAATCCACGCAAGCTCGACTATAAAGAGAGCGAGAAGAAGAAGGAGTGGTCCGAGTCCCTCGCCGAATGGGGGATAGAATATCCCGAGGATTGATCCGGAAGGGACTACCATCGTGTGGAGAATTGTGACAAGCCAGTATAGACGGCTCCCCCTCAGCCCAACTATCCTGTCGTCTGTGATGAACAGACCGTAACCGAGGCGTGTTCTGTCCTTGTGGAGGTAGACGCTGTTGATTCGCTCTAGCCTCTCCAAGAAGGGAAACTGGACAACGCTACCTTCAGAAGGCACAACTCCCATCGGGTATCCTCACGTTGAGATGATTATCTTCTCCGATAGTTCTAACTATTCCGGTTTCGGCACTTTCGGACAAATGATTCCTACACCCGCGTCGAAACTGGCTAGTGACGCAGTCAGTAGTCCATCTAACCCAGCCTATCGTCCGTTGGACATCGACACGCTCTACTACACGCGTTCCATGTTCACCCTCCGCTGGTCGGTTGATGGTGAGCATATCTATTTCGAGACGAATATTACTGGAAGATACAATATCTGGCGCGTGCCAAGCGCGGGCGGTTGGCCCGTCCAGCTAACAGTCAGTGATGAGAGGAATGATCTAGCCGACCCCTCTCCCGACGGCCGGCACCTCCTCTACTCCCAGGACTATCAGGGCGATGAGAAGCCCAACCTCTACCTATTGGATCTGACAGAGAACACGACTCGGAATATCACGATGACGGAGAAGATCGGTTATCGAGACATGAAATGGAGCCCTGACAGCCGCTCGCTCGTTTACGCGGCCGAGCGCGACATACCCGGAACCTATCCTATCTTCCACCACGACCTCGCGACAGGAACAGTCAAGAAGATAATCAGCAGCGAGACTGGCGACTGCGAAGCAATCGAGCCAAGCCCTGACGGAAAAAAACTCGCCTTCTGCCGAACAAGAAACTACCAGTACACCGGCGTCAGCGTCCATGATATGGAGACGGGTCGCGAGACAGTTCTCTCTGTAATAGACGATCGCTCGACCAGCATCGTCGGCGGCTGGACCCGGGACAACAAACGAGTCTATGTTACCAGCAATGCGAACGACAAGGGAATCGAAGCAGTCGCTCTAATGGATCTTAAGGAGAGCGCAGAGTTCCAGTGGCTTACCCTCCAGGATTGGGACAGCCAGCTAGTAGACACAAGCCCAGCAGAGGACAAGTATGCCTACCTTGTCAACCAGGCGGGCAACATCCACCTCTACATCAGGGACCTCGACGGAAAAGAGGAAGAGATCCCACCGGGCCACGGAGTCATACGCGCCGCCAAGTTTAGTCCAGACGGCAAACAGCTCGCGATTATCCACGCATCAGGCGATAGTCCGCATGATATCTGGATTTACGATCTCAAAGCCCGCACCCTCAAACAAATCACCTACTCACTCGTCGGGGGATTAAACCAGGACAACTTCGTCCAACCACACCTAATCATTTACCCGGCCCAAGACCAGACCCCCATCTCCAGCTTTCTCTACGTACCTCCAAACATCAAACCCGACCATTCACACCCAGCCATCGTCTACATTCACGGGGGACCCCAGTGGCAACACTTCAACAGCTGGTACCCTAACATCCAGTACCTCGCAAGCCACGGATACATCATCATCGCCCCAAACTACCGCGGATCAACAGGCTACGGACGCGTCTTCATGGAATCCCTCCGAAAAGACGCTGGCAAAGGCGATCTAAACGACCTCGTCGCCGCAGTCGACTACCTCAAAACAACAGGCTACGTCGATCAAGAAAGAATCGCAGTAATGGGCGGGTCTTGGGGAGGATATCTGACCTTGATGGCTCTCACAAAAACTCCAGAGATATGGGCGGCCGGCGTTAGCATCGTCCCCCTCGCCAACTGGTTCACAGCCCACATGAACGAAGACCCGGTGCTACAGAAAAACGATGAATGGTTGATGGGCAACCCGGTACAGGATCGCGACCTCTGGCAAGACCGCTCGCCACTATTCTTCGCAGACCGAATACGTGCACCCCTCCTCCTGCTCGCTGGCCGACACGACATCCGATGCCCAGTCGAAGAAACACAACAGATGGCCGAAGCAGCACGGAAAAACGGAGTAACAGTCGAGGTCAAAATCTACGAAAACGAAGGACATGGGTTTGTAAAACGGGAGAACGAGATAGACTCCTTCAAGCGAGCAGCAAGATTCCTAGATATGGCTCTAGGACAGCGCTAACCAGGGACCTCAGCTAAGATTATGAGATTGAACTGCAAGTAAACAAGTGAAGCGGTGATTAGTGGCAGCTAAGTTGGGAATTTCGAAAACAAAGCTTGTCACGATAATCTTTCTAGTCTTTCTGTCGCTCAACGGCATGTCGAGCTTGCCATTTGCTCGGGCAGAATCGAACTATCCATTCAGGACCGTTTTAGAAAAGGATCTATCAACCATAGCTAGGCACACGTCCCACGTTGCGGGAATTCAGGTTTCCCAAGTGTTCAACATGGAACGGAGCGTAACAGTTAGGATAAGCTATACCGTAGGACTTTCAGATCTGAGCAAAATATTGGTGCAGGACGAAGTCCAGGAAGAACTGCAAGAAAGGTCGTACATTCAGTGGGTCGGAAGAGATCTCATTCTCTGCATACCCGAAGACAAGTCGTGTCCTCCATGGCCAGGATTTGTCATAGGTGAGCTAATGGTAATGTTTGTTGACGTGCCGACGGACCCTTTCACCCATCCATGGCCAGACAACAGCGCACTCATCGCCTCCAACGTAGGCACCACCAGCCTAACCCTGACATGGACCAACACAAAGGACGGTTCCCACACCGTCGCATACCGCATAGGTGGCTCTCTGTCCTACGATCTGTGGCTCACAATCTCCAACACAACACATACCGTGATCGTCACCGGGTTGACACCAGGAACGAACTATGACTTCCGGGTTGATGCGATCAATGACCAAGGAGACTACTGGCTAGGTCCTAGAACATTGGTCGCGACACAAGCAACCGTCCCGCCTTCTAACCCGACGACAGGGCCAACTCCAGGTCCAGTGATAAACCAGAACCCGAACCAGATCTTCTCTTCGATCCTAGAATACTGGCATATTCTTCTCACCGGAATCGTGGCGTCCACCGCTACCTTGATATTTTTCCTTAGAAGACGCCAATCTCTCAGGTCAAGCTAGACGGGCTACCCACTCTATCTTAACCAGCTGACGGCGAACTGTACGTAATCTACTAATTGTTGGGTGATGATTACCGTGCCGAACCCGACAAGGAGATAGTTCACATGATCCTTTCGTATGATTCGCCATCCGAGAACCCCGCCCACCGCGAGCATCAGTCCGAACCAGGCTACCAGCTCAATTAAGGCAATGATAATCGCCAGTGTCGGCTCCCCACGAAATCCGGGAAAAATCACGAAAATTGAGGCTAGATAGTAGACTACTATGACTACGATTCCTAGGATTACGCCTCTCAGGAACCAGCTAAAGCGTTCTGTGAAGGCCATTGTGACTCGCTGTTCTCCTGTCCGCGTCCCTCTAGGTTCTTAATCAAATGTGATCCACCGTCACCTACCCGGTCTTTCTGGAAGACGGACCTAGGCGAATAGAGTGGTGATGGTGCCGAAACCGACGAGGGAAGCGTACTCCCCAGAGACCTCCTCCCCACGTGCAACCGCACTACATCCGCCCAAGAAAGCAGGCGCTCGAAGTGTCTATCTGACAAATGAGCCTCTATGGCGAGGCTAATGACCGCCTAGTATTCGGAAGTTGAAAAAGAGGAGAGAGGATTGGAATCCTCTCGTACAACTACTCTCCCGTGTTTGTCGCATCCTGTCCCACAATAATCGCGCCCTGCATCCAAGGATGAATAGCGCACATGTAGTGAATTGTAGTGCCAGTCGGTGCCGTGATACCGATGTCAAGTGTCTGTCCATGATTTATCAGAAACGAGTTCCCTCCCCGGAATCCAGAAGGCTCACCAGTGACATTGGCCACCGGATTCACCGGACCCGTGGGTCCCTGCGGGAAGTGTGCGCTGGAGATAACACCACAGACCGTTCCAGGGAAGTCGAAGAGGCATGCAAAGACTTGAGTGACATTCACAGGAAGCTGCGAATCATCGACGATGCTTATCGTGTGGGTGCAGTCGGCTGGAACACTACAAGTTCCGATATTAGTGAACGTTAACATGCCTCCTGGCATAACGTGTATCCTGCCAGGGCCGAAATGGTAAGTGCTGAGAACTCTCTCGTTAATCCGTGACGAGTCGTTTCCAAGGATCTTGACAGTTGGCCCGTTCGACGAAGCCAGTACCGGGGACATAACCATCAGAAGAACTATCATTCCGATAGAGATGGGGACTATTCTAACCATTTTTCTCATTCTCAAACCTCCCTTTCCATCTGGGGTATTTCGTATCACAGCGCCCCCCTTCGGCGTTCTCGATCGTGCCACTGATTCTTTCTTCTGCCGTCCCGTATTCATTCGATAATGCCGGTAGCCTAGGATTGAAATCTATAACCGGCATACTCACACACGCATACGCGGTTCGAATTTAACACTATATACAGGGATTCAAAATTCTCGAAACTCGATATTCTCGAATTACGACATATCGAAAAATGCTCAGGCAAGACCGAAGGGTATGGCAAGCAATAACTCCAGGGTGACGATGATGGCGCCGAATCCGACTAGGAGGTAGTTCATCTGGTCTTTTCTTACGACTCGCCATCCGAGAACGCTGGCGACTGCGAGCATCAGGCCGAACCAGGCGACGAGACTGATTATGAATCTGACAATGACTGCTCCGGTTCTAAGCCAGCCCGGTAGAAACCCGACTATTCCATTGTAGAGCTGGAGTATTATCGCGCCGATTATCACGCCGATAAGGAACCAGCCAAAGCGTCCGGTAGAAGCCAAGACGATTCGCAATCGGCGAGTGATGTATCCGTCGGTCTTTAATCGCGTGTACCCGATGTCAGGGCTTCACGACTCACGCTGGAGGATCAGGCGCGAATTTACGCTTGGGTAGCCGTTGCTGTGGCGTCGCTGGTTGCGGCGCCAGCCTCGCCCGGCTTTTTCCTGAGGAAAAGGAAGCCGAGAACTCCGGCAGCGGCGGCTGCGGCAATGCCTACTCCAGCGTAGACGTACGACATCGGGAGGCTGCTAGCTGGCTGAGTAGGTGTCGCAGCACTGTTGACAGTCACTGTTGTCTGAGTGGAATGTGTAGTGCCTCCGCCGGTCGCCTTGACTGTCACCGTGTAGGTTCCCGGTGGACCCGAACACGTAAGGGTCGAAGTACCATATCCGGAGACAGTATTCTTGCTGAGGTTACATGTGAGACCGGACGGAGTGCTGCTAATTTCGAGATTCGTAGCTGCGCTGTAGCCGTTCTGGGCAGTTATCGTGATCGTAGAAGTGCCAGAACCTCCCGTCTGGAAATTAATTCCTCCACTTGACGATATCTGGAAGTCCGGATTCGAGTTGGACGAAGAAACGATGTTGACCGAGACTGCAACGGTGCGAATGAGGTAGCTACCATTTCCTTGGACTGTTACGGTGTACGATCCAGGAGAACCAGAGCATGATAGAGTGGAAGAGTCAGAGAGGCTCTTATCGAGAGTGTTGGGAGAGAGTGAACAGGTTACGCCGCTAGCAGATGCGGTGGCCTTGAGGTCGATCTTAGCCGAAAACGCATACAACCGGGACGGAGTAATCGAAGCGGTACCAGTCGCTGTTCCAGTAATGCTTAGAGTAGTTGGGTTCGCGTTGAGGCCATAGTCCGGCAAGTACGAGGCATGCCAAATGTTGTTGTCAATCATTCCAATTGCGAAAGCAAACTCGCTGCTTCCAGTTGGTAATGTTGAAGAGAATGAGACAGCGATTTCGACAAAAAGTCCTGATGCTTGGTCGAATGAATACCCGGTCGCCGAGGAAAAGCTCCCGAACATGCTAGTGTATGAGAGTGAATAATTGAGATCATTGACAGTTCTAGGACTGCCTACGACCGTCGCGGTTTTGGTGGTGTTGAGCGTCGGTGCGGGGTTCACTGAGGTCTTCCAAATCGGGTCGGTAGCTGTGAGGCCTGTGGCGAGAACAAAATAGTCGGCGCTGGAGCTGCCTCCCAGTCCGGTGCCATTAATGGTTCCAGATGAGACATCCGCCATGATTCCTGTATGCGAGCTTGTTCCATTCTTGTAAACGGATAGCAGACTTAGGGTAACAGTGGATCCGGAAACCGTTTCGATCTGGAGTAAGCCATAGTCGACATCCAAGCCTTTGGGGCCGGACGTTGCACAATAGGTAGGGTCGGATGCAGAGCAGGAGTCATAGAGGACCTTGTATTTGGCCCACTGTCCAGGAGTCACTCCAGGCACGTATGAGGTTGGTGTGGCTCGAGCCGAGATAATTGCGGGAGATAGGACAAGGATAGCGAGTAGAACCGCAAGGACGGTCACTCCCCAAGCTGACTTGGACATGAGCTTATCACGAAAACGTGGAAATGTCCAGTATTTAGACAGTGCGGAAATCTTCTCTGAAGGAGCTTCCCTTCGGCATCTGCAGGTTGATTCTTGTATCTTGGACTCGTAGAGTCGGGAGGGACTCTTCTCGAACGGCAGAAAGAGGTCTCTTCGGAAAGTGTCTAGTTGTCTGGCTCGTCGAGCTCTGCTTCTTCCCGTTCCTCTTCGATCATCGCGAAGACATCGTCCACTATTTCGAAGAGCAATCGTGTCTCTTCATAGTCCTCTGGGAGAACTGGAGGGTTGACCTCGACTCTGCCCTCCTTGTTAAGTGTGAATCTTGTCTTGAGTGTAGATTCGGCGAGCTTCTTGTTAGCTCTCTCCCACCAAGTATCTGTTTTGTCAGCTGTCTTCAACGTGCGAATACTTCTCTGGGAGCGGTGTTGAACTACGGTAAGAAAAAGGTTTGGCGACCCCTTACAAATCAGACCTTCGGCGCTAGGTTCTAGAGAAATTCTCTATTCTCGCTTCGAGTCCCTTCTTGACCGCGGGCCATTCACTGGATATTATCGAGTAGAGCATTGTATCGCGGATTGACCCGTCATGTCTAAAGCCGTGATTCCTCAGCCTTCCCTCAAACTTCGCTCCAAGTTTCAAGATAGCTCGTTGTGAGTGGACATTGTTTGAATCAGTCCCGAGCTGCACACGGATCGCGTCCCAGTCCTCGAAAGCATGCCTCAACAGAAGGAGCTTGCATTCCGGGTTTACCACTGTGCCCCAAACCTCAGGCAGGTACCAGGTGTAGCCGATCTCAGCAATCTTGCGCTTTGGAGCGACTCCAAAATAGGATGTGCTTCCGATCACCAAGTTGTCTCGCCTTCGAAAGACGGCGAACGCGTACGCTTCACTTCCCTCCTCCGCCCTTACCCCATCTGCGATCCGTCGATCCACATCTTCTCTAGACAACAGTCGGCTCAACATCCAACCCCAGTCCATCACCCTAGCAACTTCCCACAGCGCCGCGGCATGACTCGCTCGAAGAGGTTCCAGCCTTACGAATCTGCCCTCGAGGGTGCAGGGGCCTAGAGTCTTTTCACTCAAGAAAAATCCACAGGTTTGCCGCTAACCTCTGGTATTTTTCTTCAACTGGTCGCGAAGCCAGTCGATCTCGAACAGGTCGTCAGGACCCGGATCAATCTTAGCCTCTTTGAACATGGACTGAGCACGCTCCAAGAGAGCGCGGGACTCGTCCCTTTTTCCCCGTAGGAATGCGATAGCAGCCTGACTGACTTTCGTCATCGCTGCACTGTATGGATCTTTTCCGGATCCTAATCGCTCGGATTCAGTGAAGTTGCGTTCTGCCTTGTCCACATTGCCTCGGTGGATCTCGACAAAACCCAGGTTTTGCAGCTCAGCTACCACCATTCCGGGATCTCCGATCTTCCGATTCAGCTTGAGGCTTTCCTCAAACAAAGCGGCCGCCCGATCGTAATCACGGGTGAGCCGGGTCGCCGAGGCATGAAGGAACAACGGCGCCTGTCCCATCGCCGGATCTAAGTTCCGCGCGAACTCTCGAGCTTTGACGGCAAGTTCGCATGACTTGACATAGTCGCCGTCCTCAAACGCTACACGGCTGAGCCCGAGATACGCAAGCGTCAGCGCTTCATGATCATTTACTACTAGTGCTGCGTCTAGCGCAGCCTGGCTTCTCTGTCGTGATTCCTCAATCTTCCCCTGCCTGAACGCCATTAGCGCGTCGCCATACAATGCCAGCGATCTGGCCCGTGACGGCTTCTTCTCTCCCTTATCTAAGACCGAACCGAGAAATGCGTGTCCGCCCTGGTCATCTTGGGCCAGGACCCAGAGTCGCCAGGCATTCGCCGCGATCTCGACCGCGCCCTCCTCGTCTCCATTCTCCAGTAAGACACGCGCTGCGTTTGCGTAGGATTCTCGATCATGGACAGCTTTCTCAGCCTGCTGGTTCGTGGCGTGTCCTCTGATGATTGGAGTGCCTTGAGATGAAGGGAACGTCCAGCGTAGTTCGCGGGAAAGTGCGAGATAATGTCGTGCCTCTTTCTCAGTAACTGCTTGAGGCGTGTTCACAACTCCCGACTCTTAGTCCTCCGTCACACCGAGACCATGATCTATGTTCGCCTAGAATCGCGACCTTAGGACCCCGTCAAGCTTGTCCGCCCACTGCCTCATGTATGTCTTCTCCAATCTCTGAACCATTCCCTCCTCGACATACCGGGCAAGGCTTCTCTGCTGGAACTTCACATGCAAGACCTCGTGGATGAGCGTGGAAACGGCTGCCGTGGCAACCTCGCCGATAAGTTTCCTCTGCGAGATCGAGAGATCGTAAAGAGAGGCTGAGAAAAGTGCTGTTCCCTCCCGCCGAATCCGATCCTTGCTGATCCTCAGCGGGTAGAGGCTGATCTGTGCGAGAGAATGACTGTAGCTGCCATAGAGAATTCTGGAGGGCTGCCGTCTCAATTGTTTGGCTGGAAAGATCATCACGCGTAGATCAATGGATCGATCTGAGCGAATCCCCTCGGAGGAAACCAGAATGCTCAGCATTTTCCTGATCTCCTGGGAGAGGATCAGTCCGAGGATGAAATTGGCATAGCCATGAAAGAAATCTCGCTCGTAGCGCGGAAATTTTACCAGGACATAGTCCGGAGGCTTGGCGAGCCGCGCCCTGATCCGGACTTGAGGAACAGAACTCAAAGCTCTCCTCTCCTCGCTCAACACGTCTCTGAAATATCTACACTTGTTAGCTTTGACCGTTAGGATCCATTCGAGGATCGTTCTTCTCGGGCTGACCGGATCCTAAAAAACGCCCCCAGTCCCGAGCCTGCCTGACAGCAGGGCCAAACCGAGCACGATAAACCATGATCCCCTCGACCCGGAAATCACAGGTCAGAAATCAGCTAACAAAACCGCCTTCCAGAGCCAATACTTTTTTGAACCCTTTTTTCAGACCCCGTTTTCCTTACCAGACTCCGAGATCGATCTCTGGAACACTTTTTGAATCCGGTTTTCTGATATGACAATCCTGATTTTCGGGGGGGCTCCTAGGCACTGCTCGAGTCGCACGCCCACGTCTCCACAAACGCCCCATCTACCCCAAGCCAGTGATCACCCAGAAGAAGATTTTAGAGGAGACATCAACCACTAGTTACCTGATCGCTAATGGGCAACGCTCCCATGAAGAAGTCCCCTTTCAAGTCCACCCACCAGTCTCGAAAAGTGACCTGCGAAAAATGCGGGGAAACATTCGACCGCTTCTTCTACGAGAAAATCCACAAAGAAGTCTGCAGCGGAAGGAGCCCATCCGCGCCCACAGCCACGACAAGATGGATCCGCGGCAAAGCCTAAGCCCCAAACAAGCCCATTATCAGCCCTGATCACCGATATAAAGCATCCCCTGATCTCGCCTGAAAATCGTTCGTGAACCGCGCGATAGAGCAAGCAAACTCAATAATCATTCAAGCCCAGACTACGCCCTGACCTGCCTAACTCGCCCAATATCAGTTCCAGACAGGAAATCCTCCGACCAAGAAGGGGGTACTAGCGAGTACATCCCGCGACGCAAGAGTGGTTTCTCCGGAACTTCTCCCCGAACGATTCTTGAGGATGAAGGTTGAAGTGGAACCCCCGAACAGTCCATCATCTGCCCATGCAGGCTGCAGTCGAACAGCTCACCAAGCTCAAGAACGGCGTCCTGATTCCACGCCTCGGCCTCGGAGTATACCAGTCGCCACCCGGACAGGTAACCCAGACAGCAGTAGAATACGCGCTGAAGATCGGATACCGCCACATCGACACCGCCCGAATCTACAACAACGAATCCGACGTCGGCGCCGCACTCCGCAACAGCGGGATCAAACGCGAAGACGTATTCATCACAACCAAACTCTGGAACAGCGACCACGGATACGAAAGCGCACTCCGAGCCTGCGACCAGAGCCTGAAAAGACTCGGACTGAAACATCTCGACCTCTATCTAATACACTGGCCCGTCCCAGAGATCAGGAATGAGAGTTGGACCGCTCTAACCAAACTATTGAAGGACGGAAAATGTCGCTCCATCGGCGTCAGCAACTACACCATCCAACATCTAACGGAGCTCTTGGAAGACGCAGATGTCGTCCCGATGGTGAACCAGGTAGAGTTCACCCCCTTCCTATACCAGAAACAACTCCTAGACTACTGCGAACAGAACAAGATCCAATTGGAAGCATACAGCCCGTTGACGCAGGGCACGAAGCTCAACCATCCGAAACTCCAAGCAATAGCCAAGAAACACGACAAGACCCCTGCCCAGGTGCTGATTCGCTGGGGCCTCCAACACAACCTCGTGACCATACCGAAATCGGTTCGGGAAGAGAGGATCAAGGAGAACAGCCAGGTGTTCGACTACAACCTCCCACCCGAGGATATGCGAATACTCGACTCGCTGGATGAGAATTTCCGCAACTCATGGGACCCGACAAACATGCCCTGAGAGTATCGATGATTCCTTTCTCCGGTCTCTACCCTACTTATCCCACGAACTAGCCAGTTCTAGCGTATGATGTGCGCCGAGTGTCGACGAGACCTCGAGGACGTGGCTAAGAGAGAAGATTCCAACCTCTACCTTTGCGGACTATGCTATGAGAAGGAGAGGGTTCACTGGAGAATACTATTGTCAGGGGACGTGGAGGAACAGGCGTTCCTCACCAGGATACTCCGAGTGATAGAGAAAGCCGACCAATCCCGTCCAAAATAATAGGGACGACTCAGACAGAGCTAGTTCATGTCTAGAAGGCTTTGCCGCAGGACCCGCAAAACTTTTGCCCAGCCGCACTCCGCGCCCCACACTTACCACAGACAATCCCCTGCATCTGCGGAGGCTGCTGCTGGACCACAGCCGCAGGCGTCACCGGAGCCATCCCCGCGTAGCCTGTTGAGAAAGGCGTCTGGAACCGCGAAATATTCGATCTAATAATCCCGTAAGCCTTCTCCGCGTCACTATTCGGAAGATCATTGAGATTCAACGGGTCACCACCAAACCGCAGCGTAATCTTCACGGTCGATCGGAGTATTCCCTTGTCGAGAATCGCGTTCGCAACATCCGTATAGTTGAAATCGGTAAAATCCTTCTTCAGACCCAGCTCGTGCGGGTGACGCAGAATAATCCGCTGCGTAGTCAAGACCACAGAGTCAATATTGATCTTGGGATGATAGATCTTCTGCTGAATGTACAATTCGACCTGTTCACCAGGCCCGAGTACTCGGGTAATATCCGACGGGACGTTTGCTAAGGCTAGGATCCTCCAGCAAACATCAACAGTTATCGATAATATCTGTTTTCCAGTACCAGACCAAGAGCCTTGAAAGGGTCAGGCTAGGAGGCTGGCCGTCGCCTTCGTAAGCTTCCGGATCTCCTCTTCCAACGGATCCAGCTCCGCCTTCCTGTACAGGAAGGGAACACCGACGACCATGCAGAACCACTCCGCCATTTCCTTCGCATCAGGAAAAACGAAGACAGTTCCGTCCATAGTCGTTACAGTCCAACCGTTCTCGACCTGGTCAATCTTGTAAGACAGCTTAATGCTCCGGATAGTGGAAAACTTGTCCAAGTCCTATCACGATTCTCCTAGGTCAATCTACGAGCCCGGAAACAGTCCGCCAGACCGTTCGCGCTCGCCTCACGTCAGGACTAACTCTGCCAGCGATATGAGAATGGTGTTCCCCTCTCTATGATGGCCGAAGAACCTTCTCCTATGAAGGAGAGCCTATCCCCGAAAAAGGTTGAGGAAAAACTAAGCGTCGACTGAATTACTACTGCACTCGTTCGACACTCAAGGGTTTCAGTTTTCCTTCCAGCCAGAGACCAGCATAGTTCTCCTCTCTCGGAACCCATTCCAGTCTGATAGAGCCTAGCTTCTCAATCATATCTCTGGCCTGGCTGCTCAGCTCCATGAGCCTCTCATCCTCAACCCTCCACAACCCATTAACCTGGCTAACGATGAGCTTGGAGTCCGAACGAATCAACGCCTCACTGATATTGCCGGGAACTTTTCCGCTCGCCTTCGTCTCGATCATCTCCAAGGCCTTGAGCAAGGCATAGTACTCAGCCTCGTTGTTAGTCCTGTCTCCAATAGCCTGCCAGTAGACCCTGAACTTTCCAGGGTCGATCGTATCCGACTCCGAGTAGGCGACTGCGATTCTCGCCTTTCGAGGTAGGCTGTTCTGCTCGTTTCCCTGACTCTGCCCATCAACATAGAAGACTGGCAAATTCTTGCACCAACCAAAGAATACTAGATCAGAACGTCCAGCCAAACATCTGCATGATTCTTGGCGTAATGTCCGCTTCTATCAAGCCTGCGACTAGAAACAGGGGCGCAAGTCCGACAACGACGTACACGGCTAACCTAAGAGTCTTCGAGAGATACTCGTCATTCTCGGGTCCGCGCTGGAACTTCGCCTTCAAAGCCGCGTAACCCAGCCTCAACCCCACAGATCCTGCCAAAACAAATGAGGGGATTTCGATAATTCCGTGCGGCAGGATCGCAGCGAAGAACATCGTCATGCTTGGTGACAGTTGGGGAGCAAGCAGCACTCCTAGAATGAATCCGTTGAACATTATCGTAATGAAACTTGGAGCGCCAAACGCCAGTCCGGAGAGCCCTGTAGCGATTGAGACCAACCAGTTGTTGAGGAAAATGTCGACACCAAGCGCAGGAAGCGCCGGCACGGGCAGCCTCGCCAGAAGGCTGTTGCCATGCCCTGGCTGGTAGCCCTGACTGAGAAAATAGCCTGCTACGCCATTAACCGAGACGAAATAGCCCATGTAGATTCCGAGGGCGAACGCGAGAGCGGAAAAAAGGTGAAACGGAAGGTTTCTTGGCCCGGTGACGAATCTGAACCCCTCCGAGAGCCCAATCTTGATCTTCAACCACGCCGCCCGCGGCAATCGATGAAAGACATCCTGCCAGATCGGGTCGGCGACCTGAAACGGCATCTCAGGAACAGCAGGCGTAGCATAGTAGTAGATCCACGCCTTCGTCATGTGCAGAATCGGCGTTAAGACGAAGCTCAAGACCAAAGTGATCAGGGATGTCAGAGGCAACCCGATAACGCTCGCGAAGGCAACGACCAGGAGAAGGAGGACTTGGAAGATTATTCGGACGACCGAGTAGGTAAGTGTGATGCCGAGATTGTGGCTCGCCACTCGGAAGCTCTGGCGGATAGCTCTCAGCCCTGAGAGCTGATCTACCACCACAGCAGGGTAGGAGAAGATCGTGAACAGGGCTAGTACGAGCGATGCGAAAAAGAGGGGCAGAAAGATGAAGGAAGCTATCAACGTTGCCAAAAGCCCCTCCAAGCTGTTAGCGCTGGCCGCAGACGAGCTAACGACGAGATAGCCCACTGCTGCGGGGCCCCAAGTAATCACGTTGGAGAGGAGCAGTGTCCAAGCCATAGGTTTCCATCTGCGAGAGCCGTTTTCGAGAACCGACCTCAGGGGAACGCTGTCCTTGCTCAAGGCTTCCAGGTACATCCCATATTCGGAGGAATAGATGTAGCCTCCTCCTATCAACGCGACAAAAACAAGTCCCACAACCACCATTGTAACTACCGAGATGAGGCTAGCCGAAAAAGCCGGGTCGACAAACAAGCTCGACAGTCCGGTGTTGCCATACTCGGCGAGAAACCGCGACAGCGAGCCTGTTACTGCCCAGCTCGTCAGAAGAAGCATCAGCGCAAGGACTACAATGGACTGCAAAATGAGCTGAAGGGCAGATCCGAGCATTGTCGGAACGATGATAGCTGGATGCTTTCTCCATGTCCAGAATGACTTCTCAAAAATCCTATCGAAGAAGACCCTCTTGACTCTAAACGAAGAAGCATCACCCACCTTACTCGAACCACCCACTCAGTTGGTGGAGCCCCATGATAGAGAGGGTAGCAAATTCGTCTCGAGTCTTGCATGATAACCAAAATGTGCGCGCAAATCCTTAATCGCGAGGTAGAGCCAGATGAGGGAGAAAACTCCCAGGGTCAAGATGCTCGCAACAACCAGCAACGGAACAGACCTCCTAGGAACGAATCCACTCCGACGGATCAACGGCGTAAGATTGGACTCTCTTAGGCCTCTGTCGAGATCATCCAGGATCATCTCTTCTCTGCTCTCGTGTTTTTGCAGGTCTCGTGAGAAAATTCCAAGAATGAAGATCAGCACGAGAATTCCGAAGTACGGGATCAGTGCGAACAATCCCAAAAGCACGGCGCTTTTCTCCTTCTCTTCATGGACAAGGAACTGGAAGTTCTGCTCGGCTGAATCAAGTGGGAGCAATGTTCTCAAGTTTCCCTGAGGCACTCTGCTCTTTACCACTCCGAGAGACTCTGTCAATAGCGCTTGCTCGCGTGCGAAATGCTGGTTTCTTACGTTGACAAGCGAGTAAGCGAGGTATGCCACTGCCAGCGAGGTCGCAGTGCCCATCAGGCCGACTACGACAGCGAACAATGCTACTAAAGGAAGAGCGACTCTTGCCACAATGAAGTATAGAATTGGAAAGGTTGCCCAAATGACGTAGTTGACAAAGGCTAAGGCAATCCAGGCATGGTCAATTTCGAGATCCGTTCTAACTCTTATTCCGATAAGATATGAAATGTCTGGCCGAGCTGTCGGAAGGCTGGGTAGACTCATGCGGGTGGCGCAGGTTGCGGGTTGGAGGGCGAGGCTGATGTTAGAAGGGCGTTCATCTGTGCCATCAGTGTGTCTTCTATCATTGCTTGTTGTCGGAAGTGGTTGTTAGGGTCGTTGAGGAGAACGTAGACCCAGTAGACCCAGAAGAATCCAAGGGTTACGATGCTCAAGACAATGTACACGGCGAAGCTTCTCTCTGACAATGGAGGATTCCTGAATGGTAGAGAGACATGTACCCCTGAGATGGTGAGGACTCCTAGCAGCTCTCGGATGAACTGGTCCTCCCTCCGTTCGTGTCTGAAGAAGTCCTTCATCAAAAAGTAATAGACGTACAAGACGGCTAAGAGTGGCAATAGGCCAGGGCTAGCTGAAGTTGTCGCCAGAGCGACGAAGGGAAGAGATGTGCCTGCGAGGGTAAGCATTACCCATAGAGCAGCGTTTTTCTCGGTTTCATAGACTCGCGCCTCTCTCGCGATTCGCTCCAGATTGTTGAGACCAATCGAAGCCTCCGTTCGCTCTCCTTTTTTCGTCGCCAGTTCTTCTGCTGCGCTGGCAAGGTCTTCGTAGAGGAGAGTCTGACGGGCGAAGTGGGTGTTTCGTCGCCTTACGAGCTTGTAGATCATGTATGAGATGGCGATGTTGAGCACGAATGCAACGAGCGAGTAAACCAATAGCGTCAGCGCTATCGTCCGGAGAAAATCGACATACGAGAACGCGGTTCCAGTTGGGAGGGAGAATATGTAGCCGAATATTTCAGCAAGGATGATTATGAACAATACTATGATCGATATTATCAGGAAGAGGGGGAACGCGATCCAGCCTGTCGACATCTGTGGATCGTTCTCCAATCTGGTGCGAAGATCCCGTCGCAAATTTTCCAAGGCGATACTCAAAGCCTAACCCCTCATGAAATAATTCAAACGGAGACCGAAGCTCTCTATTTAAGACCGCGAGAAAATTCGCTGTGAAGGCCGGCTGCGAAAGCGCGACCATCCCGCGCATCCCTCGTCACATTCCCAGTCTTTAAATGACCCCAAGCGTCGCGTTCTTTTTCGTGCGGCCGTGGTCTAGCCTGGTCTATGATATCAGCCTGCCAAACCAACGCACAGCAGAACGCTGACGACCCGGGAAACCGCCTCAACAACGGTTCGGGAATTCAAATCCCGGCGGCCGCACCACTCGCGACCATGCCCACGGCATATCACAATGCTACAAACCCATACTATTGATTATGCTTCCGGAATTCCGTCGACAACAAGAACGATCTTGTTTCCTTTATGATCGTATCTCGCAAACCATATTGGAACATGCAACAGCTCGGCGTCGGACACATCCTCTTCGGAGGATATCTGCTGAATCATATGATACTTCGCGTGCGCTTTTTGCGATTGGAGCTGATCGACAAGTGTCTTCGCTTGGAATTTTGTCGCGTCTTCACTGATATCACCATTCAGCGTTTTTATCCCCCTTTGGAAACCGTGAAATGTCAAACAAGGTTCTACCTTCGAGATCAAACTCGTAATCATGAGATTGATAGGTCGTAAGCGCCTTCAGGGCTATTATCGGAAAGTTGTAGTTCTCGTTCATCTGAATCGCCTTTTTGTTTCCGCCTCCCGTGCCCCGGTTCATCATCGAACCCAGCATCGCACCCTCTAACAATGGAGCGCCGCCGAACCCACCTCTTCGTCCACCACCCATTCCCCCAGCCAAGACTCCGAACAAGGCCGCTGTTGTCGCAACAGTAGCGCTTTCAGTTATCATGTCCGTCGCGACGATAGAGGTTCTTGCTGAGACCGCAACGAGCCAATACGGCACGAGCGAGAGAGTCATTTCTTCAAGCGTCGAACTCTCCTGCAAATGCCTGTTAAGCATTCCTCTATCCATCATCGACCTGACCCGCTCGGTAATCTCATCGGTGGTCGGAATCTTCAGAGGAAGCATTGTCTGCTTCTGGATATTTGCCCAGCCGGAATTCCCGAGCGTGATACTACTTCCACAGTACTCGCATGTGATTATCATCTCTCCAAACTTCGGAGCAATCGGTGCTCCACAGCTAGGGCACTTTAGCGAAGTTGCGCCGGAAGGCGCCACCACTTGAACCGGTCCAGCGGAACCGACGTTAGGTTGACTTAGATTAGTTGTAGACGCCTGGCTCAAGCTTGCTCCACATTTAAAACAGAATGCGGCATCGCCCTGCAGTTGAGTCCCACACTTCGAGCAATACAACCGAAACGCCGCTTATCTCGGTACCTTTGGCACAGTAATTTGAACTTATAGCGAAAAGCCCACCCAACGGAACGATAATCCCTTAGAAAGGCACATATTCGTCCGGTCGTCACGGGCCCGTCAGATGAACGATCAAGAATTCTTCAGAGCATTCCACGAGCGTAGGCTTACGTCGGAGGATTTTCGACATCGCGGGCACTTGAGACTCGCTTGGCTCATACTGAGAAGGCATAGTCTTGAAGAGGCATTGCCACTGCTCGCAAGTGGGATAGAGCAATACGCGATCCTCAAAGGAGCTGGCGACACATTCAATGAGACTCTCACACAGTTTTGGATTCGTATCGTGAACCACGCCATTCAAGCGGATCCTACTCATCAAGAATTCGAACATTTCCTCACCACGTTTCCAGCCCTATTGAACAAACAGCTCCCCTACCTTCACTGGCGACGAGAAACTCTGGTTAGCCCGAGCGCGCGCTCCCACTGGATGAAGCCAGATCTTCGACCACTCCCATTCTGAACCAACTGCAAGCACGAGACAATCTCAAGAACAACTCTTTCCAATACCCCTCGAACGCAAACTAAACACTGAGCCGCGAAGGCTCAATCCTATTACCCAGGAATGGAACCACCTAGGATGGCTTGTCTAATCCCTTGGTCCTGCACCATGAGCAGATGGGTGCCAGGTTTGAGGAAGGCCGGATCCCGTTATCCTACACGAGTCCGGTTGAAGAATACTGGGCCATTCGCAACCACGCGGGTCTGATCGACCTCTCCCACACTGGCCTGCTGCAAGTAACCGGGAAGGACAGACACTCTTTCCTCAACGGACTACTTACCAACGAGGTCTCAAAGTTGAGTGGCGGGACAGGCATCCGGTCTGCGCTCCTTAACACAAAGGCCAGAGTCCTCGCAGACCTCTATCTCTACGCAAGAGAGGACGATCTTCTTGTAGACACCGGCGATGCTCCAGGAGCTAAAGTCAGAGAAATCCTCGACCGCTTCATCATCACGGAAGATGTTCAGGTCAAAGACATCACCTCTGAATTCGTTCATTTGACACTGCAGGGGCAGCAAGCTGCTGAGAACGTGAGAGAGTTGTTCGGAACTTCGTTTGCAGACATGAAACCGTTACAGCACAAGATGCTCGGACCCACCATGATCGTCAGCCACGACAGAACCGGCCAGTCTGGCTACGATGTGATACTTCCAAACGATGAGGCGGAAGCCGTCTGGCAAGGCTTCCTTCTAAAGGGAGTGACTCCCGTAGGGCTAGATGCTCTGGAAATTCTCAGACTCGAAGCAGCACATCCGAGATACGGGATCGACGTGGATGAGAACACCATAATCCTCGAAGCGGGATACAAAGACGCAATAAGCTTCACCAAGGGATGTTATCTTGGTCAGGAAGTTGTTGCCCGAGCCACTCACATCGGTCGAGTCAACAAGAATCTCGTCCAATTCCAAACGGACTCGGATCACGCACCCGTTCCAAAGTCGAAGTTTCACGCGAGTGACAAGGAAGCGGGTTATGTCACAAGCGCCGCATTCTCTCCCGGGCTAAAGCTAGTCGTTGGATTGGGTTATGCCCAAAGAGACTTTGCCAAGGAGGGAACAAAGCTAGTCGTGGAATCAGACAAAGGCCCAAAGTCGACGGTAATAATCAAACTAGTCTAGTTCTTGTCACCCTGCTTCTTGAAGCAGGGCAGATGCCAGACTTCCAGTTGCATGGACGAGGTCTTTCGAAAAACGACCGTCTGCGTGTCGAACGAAATATTCTTCCTGCATCCTACGCAGAAACCGCCAGCAATATTAGGAGTATTTGTAAAAGTCATCCGCATATTCTCGGACTCCTGCCCCAGCTTTTGCAGCTTGCTGTCAATGTAAGCCCTAAACGCAGTGACCTCGTTGTTGCGCGGGTTCACCTGCAATATCTCGTTGATCGCCTCCTCAGCGTCCCCGAGAACTTTGACTATTTCCTGGAATCGGCCCAGCATCTGGTTCGTCATGGCGCCGTCAACCATCAGCACACCCTCGCCTAACGGCTGGATCGGTTGTGGGAGTGCGCTCAGCTCGCTGCTTATGCTGTCTGCGATTTTGTAACAGAAATATGATCGGAGAAATAGAAGCCCTTCGGAGGCTGGATGGGCATTCAACCCATCGTTAACGACCTCCAAAGCCCCCGTGAAGTTAGAGCTTTCAGCTTCTTTCATAGCTGGCTCGACAAAGTGCTTGGTCTCTTCCGGGGTACACTTTAGAGGAACGTTGAACGCACCTGCAGTAGCTGCCAAAGCTGAACGGTGCTTATGGGGAGGCCGAACGAAAAAATGTCTTCCGTGCCCACCTGACTGGTCCTAGAGTACTATGGTCCATGTGGACTGTCCACGAAGATTCCGTGAAGAGTCGCGAGAGGGCCTTAGGTGGATGATTTTCGAAGCTTTTCTTCGATACTCTTGAGCTCGCCGTGCTCCTTTATTCTGATCTTCACGTCCATGCTGAATACTAACCCGAGTCGTCTGAGGAAAGCATACAGCTCCTCTGCCGATATCGGGCCCCTCAGTCTCCCTTCAGTGATCAGGGCGGCGATCCTTGCCTCCAATCGTTCAATCTCGGCGGGATAATATCTTCGCGCAGTCTCCATTACTTCGGGTCCTCGACCTGCTAAGATCTTGCGAACGATGTCGTGCGGGGATTCGGCCGGCTTTGGTCGTGGAGCTGTAAATGGTTTGGCCTGGGACTGCAGCATTTTGCGACGGAGTTCCAGAGCTCTCTTTTGTCTCTGAAGATCTAAGTCTGAGGACATCAGTCTAGATCATTCAAGTTAGAAGTTCCGCCCTGGTCTACATAAGGCTAGTTTCTGGAGAATCGCCTTGCAATGCGGTTGCTTTCTCGTAGTCATAGATCGCCCTAGCGACAACTGTCCATGCCTCTAGACCTTGATTGTGAATTTGATAAGTTTCCTTGGCGTTGGAAAGCACCTGTTTCGAGAAATGCCCTTTTGGAAAGCCTCCAACCAACAATACTGGCTTGGGAAGATCTGCCAATCTCAAAGCCACTTCACCCAAACGTTTGGGGATGCCTTCTGTTGTAAGCGCAATGACTTCTCCTGATAAATCGTCAAGCAGGTTCCCAATGGATCCAGGCTCGATCGACAAGAGAGGGTGTCCTATTGTAGGAACAACTTTTTCCTGGTAGAGTTGCTCGATCAATGAAGTGAAACGATCGGTGTTCCTCGGAAGTCTCGTCTTAGGATCGACTTTGATGATATTGTCATCTCTCGTGTGCACGTAACATCTTAGTCCGCCTGATTGGTTGAGCGGCGAACCAAGTGCAAGAAACAACGAGAGATGGGGGATATCAGGACGGCCTCTTCCAGTTCCGCTGGGTCCCAGTCGGAGGATGGCTGAGTGATGATAAGTCTGGTCAAGGACGAGCGTATGAGGATCCTTCCTCTTCCTGTGCGCCCATTTCAATATTGCAGGGTGGTGGAGCAGTTCATTAGGCACGAGCTCTATCGAAGATTCCGCAAGAACTAGTGATAGGACCAATGCTGATCACTCACACACTGACCGGGCTAGGTTATGAGTCTCATGAGGAGTAGGCCTACGAGGCGAAGCTACGGAAAGATGCGATCGGTCGTCGCAACAGTTGCTCGTGAACGCATAGACATTCTCCTCCGACAGGCCGAGGAAATCTTTCCTCGGAATGTTGAGTTGTCGAAGAGGTACGTTGGACTCGCTCGGAAGATTTCTACCCGGACTAAGGTTAGGATTCCAAGAGAGAGAAAGCACTATCTGTGCAAGAACTGCGGCCAGCCTTTAGTTCTCGGGAGAAACGTGCGAGTAAGGCTTCGTCCTGCCAATTCAAGAATCACTATTTCATGTCTCGACTGTGGTGCGATTCGAAGGTATCCATACGGAAAACTCGGATAGCCGCGGCGTTTTTCAATGAAGCCTTATATTACGCTGTCCCCGCCATTCGGCCGAAAATCTAGAATCAACTAGGAATCACCAGAAATGCCCACAGTTTTCGAGGTTCCAGCCGAGGAACTGATCAATAGGCTAGCCAAGCATTTGAAAGAAAGCGTGAGCGACATCACACCCCCGCCATGGACCGAGTTCGCCAAAACTGGTGCTCACAAAGAGAGACCACCACAGAACCCGGATTGGTGGTACTTCAGATGCGCCTCACTCCTACGAAAGATGTACATACGCGGACCAGTCGGAGTGTCGCGGTTACGAGTCCAATACGGTGGACGTGCGAGTCATGGAAATAGACCAGCCCATCACGTTCCCGCGGGAGGCTCTGCCATTAGAGAACCCTTGCAACAACTTCAGAAAGCCGAACTCGTTGCTGTGGATGGGAAAAAAGGCCGAAAACTGACTCGTGAAGGTGTAGCCCTTCTAAACCGCACTGCGGCTGAGGTTGTCAAAGAATTGAAAGCCCGGCCTCAAGAGGCCCCAAGTTAATGTCCAATGGAGACTACACAGACGAAGAGCTTGAAGCGTTACGTCGACGAAGAATGGCCGATATGCAGAGGCAAGCCTACGATGAGCAACGCCGGTCGCAGGCTCAGCAACAAGTGGAGCGTCAGAAACAATCCATCATTCGCCAAATTCTCACACCGGAAGCAAGGCAGAGGCTTGCCAATATCCGAATGGTCAAGCCAGAATTCGCCGAGGAATTGGAAATGCAGCTCATACAACTCGCTCAGTCAGGACGTCTTCAAACGCAAATCACTGATGAGCAATTGAAAAAGACTCTGGTCCAACTACAATCGCAGAAAAAAGAGATCAAGATTAGGAGAGCATAGATGGCACGCCACAAACCGTCTGGGAAGAAGAAGCACCTATCGCACGCGCTGAACCAGGCCCAGCCTGTCCCGTCATGGGTCGTGGCCAAAACCGAGGGTAAAGTTCGGAGGAACCCAAAGCAACGAAACTGGCGAGAAACGAAGATCAAAGTGTAGTCTAGATGACAGCGAAAAAAGTCGCGACCGAGGAAGATGCCGACATCGAACCCTCTAATGATGTTGAACTTTCTAAGATCGATCCCGGAACCGAGGGGTCCAAAGCAGAGGAAGAAACGGAGGAGCTCGAGTCAGATGTAAAGTCGCCAGAGACCCCAGAGGCTCCAGCCGCTGAAGAGGCTGCTGAAGAAGAGGAGGAGATAGAAATCGTTGAGGAGAAATTCTACGATCTCAATCTTAGGCGTATTTGGACAGCTCCAAGAGAAAAACGAACGCCTAGAGCCATAAGATACGTCAGACAGTATGCTGCGCAAAGAATGAAAACGGATAATGTCTCGCTGAGCGAAGAGACAAACAGTCTTCTTTGGGCCAGAGGAATCAGCAAACCTCCTCGAAAAATTAGGATAAGAGTCGTAAAGGACAAAGAAGGCAAGGTCATCGTGTTTCCAGGTGAGGGAAAATGAATAGTGCCCATAATTCTGTCTGATATCTTCGGGGATCCGAACGTCGGAATCTTCTCTTTCGCGAACGACAAGCTAGCGATCTTGCCGGCGGGCCTTTCTCACAAGAAAATCAATAGCTTCCACGACATATTAGGCGTAGAAGCCTGCTCGGTAGGAATCGCAGAGTCCAGACTCGTTGGAATCTATGTCACCGGCAACTCCAATGCTGTTCTAGTCCCATACATTACAACGAAAGACGAACTAAAACAACTTCGCTCAACAGGAGTACATGTCGAGATCCTTAAGGAGAAAAGAACAGCACTGGGCAACATTATACTCTGCAACGATCACGGTGCCATAATCGACCCGCGACTCAAACACAATACGGTCGCAGAACTCGAAGAGACACTTGATGTCCCCGTCCGGCCTTCAACAATCGGAGGGCTTCCTCACGTTGGCGCGCTTGCCACAGCTTCAAACAAAGGAGTTCTAGTGAACCCGATGATCAGCGACAATGAAAGTAAGACCATTTCAAGCGTCCTCGGCGTTCCTGTGTCAAAGGGGACCGTTAACTCAGGGGTCCCATATCCCAAGGCTGGATTAGTAGTAAACTCCCGAGGAGCAATAGTAGGATCACACACTTTGGGCGCCGAGCTAATCACCCTCAGTAACGCTTTCCAAACGGATTAGGTTAAGTAAGGCCCATCCTCAAATCCGGATATTCTAGGCAGGCTACCACAACGAGTCAGGTAAGACGATTCAAGATAATAGGCGAACTGCGTAAGGGAGGAGACAAGCTCCCCTTCACCAAAGATGTCAAGGCGGTAAAGAAAGAGGACGCCTTGCAGCACCTCTACTCTGAAATGGGAAGCCGCCATAAGGCCCGAAGGTTCGAAATAACAATCAAACAGATTGAAGAAATGCCAGAGCCAGAGGCGGCTTGATGGCGAGCTCGAAGAAACAGATGGCTGCCCCTCGAAACTTGGACGAGGAAATGCGCCAGCTACTTGTGGAGGTCAGAATGCTGGAGGGGTCCGCGAGAGTTCTATCATCAAGACTTGACATTGTCACGGGCGCCCTGTCTGAGACTCAGACTGCAAAGCAAACTCTGGAAGGTACGAAGGAGTCTGGAAGGGATGTTGAGATGCTTATTCCGATAGGGTCGGGCTCGTTTGTCAAGTCAAAGCTCGAAGACCCGGAGCACATCATAATTGGAGTTGGGGCGGGAGTCTGTCTGGAAAAAACAGTGGATGACGCGATCAAGGATCTCAACATGAGAGCTACAGATCTGGACAAGGCACGGATCAACGTTACTCAACAGCTGAACCAGATCATTAACCAAACGGAAGACTACCGAGCCCGCCTCGAGGATCTGGCTCGCAAGAAAGGCGGTGGACCGGTAGAGATTGTTTGACAAACTCAGAGCCCAGTTTTCCAACTTCTACGACCGGGTAGCCAAAACAGAACTTCAAGGAGAGGATTTAGACAAGGTTCTAGACGAATTCCGCCTCTCACTTGCGGAAAGTGATGTTGCAGTCTCTGTTGCAGATTACGTAGCAACTGAACTAAAGGAGAAGCTGAAACACGTCCAGTTTGCCAGATTCTCGGATCCTAGAGGAAAGGTGAAGTCCATTCTGGGTGACGTGCTGTTGTCGGTACTAGATAGGGCGGGACGGCTAGATATTTTCGAGGTGATTGAAAAGAAAAGGAACGCTGGCGAGCCAGCGATAATAGTATTTGTGGGCATTAACGGAACCGGGAAAACAACCAGCATTGCAAAGCTGGCGCACATTCTCCAGAAAAAAGGCAGGACCTGCATTCTGGCCGCCAGCGATACTTATCGCTCAGGTTCAATAGAACAGCTCCAGGAGCACGCCAGAAGAATCGGTGTAAGAATGATCAAACACCAGTATGGAGCCGATCCAGCTGCTGTCGCGTTTGACGCAGTCAATTATGCGCGGGCGCACGGGATCAACGCGGTTCTGATAGACACCGCTGGCCGGATGCAGACAAACCAGAATTTGCTGGAGGAAATGAGAAAGATTGTCAGAGTCACGAAACCCGATCTGACGATCCTAGTCGTTGATGCTCTTACCGGCAACGATGCAGTGGAGCAGGGCAAGGTCTTTTCGCAAGCAGTCAAGGTCGATGGGATAATCCTCGCGAAACTAGACGCTGATGTCAAAGGGGGTAACGCGATATCATTGTCCTACATAATGGGTCGGCCGGTGACAATGGTCGGAACAGGGCAAGGATACGACGACCTAGAGCCATTCCAACCCCAGACTATCGTAAAAAATCTGGTTGGATGAATGCGATTCTAGTGTAGTTCCCAGCAAGACCCTCGTGGAGCAGGGTCCAACCCGTTAACTATTGTGGAGTCTCTAGAGAAATCGTGAGCTTCTGGTCAAGCGGTTTCTTAAGATCGTCCATGGTCGGAAACCGACCCTGTTGGTGCTTGGAAAAGATCAATTGGCCATCAAGTACAACGTCAAAGACTCCCTGGTCCGCTGGTTTCAACGAGATCGTCAGCTTGCGATTTAGCGGCATGCCATAAGTCGCAAGCAATTGATTGACCATGTCAACAGCGCGTGGCTGGTGACCACAAGGCTGGCAATAGGTTATTTCTAGATCAACCATACCATTCACAGCTAGATTCCCCGACGGCCGGATTTAAACTCGTTTTTCAACTTATGAGATCAACGCGAAGATTCGATCTAGCGGATTCTTATAAGAGGCGAGTCCACAGCCGACGAACAGTCGCGGAGAGGGCAGAAAACCTTGGTTGGTCTGAAAGGGCGAGACATTCTCTCGTTGGTCGAATTGTCTCCAAGGGAGATCGATCTTATTCTGAAACGCTCTTCGATAATGGCACGCCAGAAGAGGGTTCTGCAACAACTCAAGGGAAAGGCGGTAGCGCTGATATTTCAAAAACCTTCGACAAGAACCCGCGTCTCCTTCGAAACGGCAGTCGCTCAACTCGGTGGCCACCCCGTCTATCTCAGCTGGAATGAAATGCAGCTGGGACGAGGAGAAACGATTTCGGACACCGCTAAGGTGTTGGACAGGTACGTCAGAGCCATAATGGCGCGAGTCTATTCCCACGACGACCTAGTCGTACTCGCTGAGAATACGGACGCACCTGTCATCAATGGCCTCTCGGACAAGCACCACCCATGCCAGATTCTCGCAGATCTCTTGACGCTAATCCAGTACAAGAAACGCTTGAAGGGCCTAAAACTAGCCTACGTAGGCGACGGAAACAATGTATGCAACAGCCTTTTGATCGGGTGTGCGAAGATAGGGGTCAACATATCTGTTGCAAGGCCTCAAGGCTATGGCCCGGACCCGGAAGCAATCAGACACGCCCAAGAGGCTGCCGAGGCGTCAGGAGCGTCTATTAGCATCACGGAGGATCCTGAAGAGGCGGTGAAAGCCGCAGATGCTGTCTATACGGACACATTCGTTTCAATGGGAATGGAGAAAGAGAAGGAGGCCCGACTATCGATGTTCATTCCGAAATACCAAGTCAATAGGACGCTACTCTCGCACGCTAAGCCTGGTGCAATCTTTCTCCACTGCCTCCCTGCCCACAGGGGCGAGGAAGTTACTGGAGACGTAATCGATGGTCCCCAGTCAGTGGTCTGGGATGAAGCTGAAAACAGGTTGCATACTGCTAAGGGACTTCTTTCGCTCATCCTTTAGCCAGCCTGAGGATGAAATCCTTCTCAAATCCAGCGATTGTTGCATCTCGAGTGGGCGCGGCTATAATCAGCATCGCGGCTGAAAGCTTTCAAGAACCCCGCCGGCTAGCATGGTTAAAATAGGAAGGTCGGTTCCATCGAACTCCGATCCATGATCGAGGGCTTGTAATGGGCATTGGAGACTTCCTTCAATCGGCGAGACGCCTATTTCACGTAGCCCAGAAGCCAGACTGGCAAGAAACGAAACTCAACATCAAAATCATCCTGATAGGAGTAGCGATCGTCGGGGGAATAGGGTTCGTTCTCAGAATTCTTTTCTGGGTAGTCGGACTGTACCAGTTGCCGGCTAGCCAGGCTCCTGCTAGGTAATAGAAGGGAAAGATTGTGGCGACCCAAACTCAGAAGACTTCCATATACGCAGTCCGCACAACCAGCGGACAAGAGAGAACTGTAGTAGACCTCATGGCCAGCAGAATCCAGCCTAAGAAACTGCCGATTGTTGCAATACTCGCTCCAGAAGTTATCAAAGGCTACATCTTCGTCGAAGCAATGGGGCCCCACTTTGTCGATGAAGCAATAGCAGGGACAAGACACGCCCGAACCAGAACAAAAGGCGTCGTGTCCATGGCAGCCATCGAGCGATTCATCGTAACCAAACCAGTCATCGAAGAGCTAAGCGTCGGAAACCTCGTCGAAGTTGTCGGTGGACCATTCAGAGGACTGAAGGCAAAGATCACCCACGTTGACAAAGTCAAACAGGAGGTTGTCATCGAACTATTGGAAGAAGGCTTCGCAACATTGCCCATTACTGTACACGCCGACTATGTGAAGCTCGTGAGTAGAGGAGAGGTAGAGGAAGCTGGCCGACAAGAAAACAGTTGACGCGATAATAGACGGCGGCAAAGCCACAGCTGGCGTCCCACTCGGTCCACAGCTCGGACCTTTGGGAGTAAACATCCTACAGATCGTAAACAGGATCAACGAGCTCACCAAGGCTTACGCGGGGATGAAAGTCCCTGTGAAGATCCTCGTGAACGTGGAAGACAAGAGCTTCGAGGTTGAAATCGGCACACCCACCACCTCCGCGTTGATAGTCAAGGAACTGGGAGTCGAGAAGGGCTCGGCAACGCCCAAAGCGACGAAGGTAGGCAATCTATCTCCTGAACAGATCGTGAAGATTGCTCAGATGAAACGGACCGATAGCTACGCGCGAACTCTGAAATCGGCTGTAAAGGAGGTTGCCGGTGCGTGTGTAAGCATGGGCGTTACGGTGGATGCTAAGGAACCAAAAGACTTCATCAAGAACCTCGACGCAGGTCAGTATGACGCTGCGCTAAAGGAACTGGAATAGGAGAGAAAACGGAAAGAATGCCCCTGTCTAAGGATTCAATCACAAGAGCACTGGCTGACGTGAGGAGTAAGACACCGAAGAGGAAATTTACCCAGGCAATCGAACTATCAGTCAAGCTTCGCGAGATAGACCTGAAGAAGCCTGAAGGCAGGATTAACGAGAACCTAGAACTCCCTACAGCTGCTGACAAGGATTCGAAAGTTGCAGTGATTGCGGGCGGCGACCTGGCCGTTCGAGCAAAGAATGCTGGCGCGGACATCGTTATTGGCAGGGAGGACTTAGACAAGCTGGGACGGGAAAAAAAACAGGCCAGGAAGATCGCTCAAAGCTACGACTTCTTCGTCGCAGAGGCCCCATTGATGCCTCAGGTGGGAAAGACCCTTGGGCAGATTCTCGGACCTAGGGGCAAGATGCCGACACCGATACCTCCTACAGCGCCGATTGATGATATCATCAAGCGCCAGCGACGCAACGTACGGCTCAAGATGAAGGATCAGCCCGTAATCCAGGCTAAGGTCGGAACTGAAGACATGTCGGATGATGTCCTGGTTCTGAATATTCAGACGGTTATCTCGCGGTTGGAGGCGAAACTGGAAAAGGGTCCCAAGAACATCAAGGCAGTCTCGATCAAAGCCTCGATGGGACCACTGGTAAAGATACCTCTCGCCACGGTGGCATAGGACAATGTCAACAACCCGGAAAGTTGCTTCTTGGAAGAAAGAGGCAATAGCCCAGCTGCAAGTTCTCTTGGAGAAGTATCCTGTAATAGCAGCAGCCGACCTAACTAAGGTTCGCTCATCCCAGATCCACGAATTACGCAAACGTCTACGAGACAGGGTCGCGATGGTGGTGACCAAGAACAATCTGTTGCGGAAATCAGTGGAGCTATCGGAGTCCAGTCATGGGAGGGTCGGAGAGTTCGTCAAGGACCTCCAGGGATCTAACATACTATTATTCACCGATGTCAACCCCTACTCTCTCATAATACTGCTCGAAAAAAGCAAGGTCAGGGTACCGGCCAAAGCCGGAGACATTGCAACAGGCGAGATCATGGTTCCGGCAGGAAACACCGGACTGCCCCCCGGCCCGGTGATCTCCGAATTCGGAGAGATCAAAGTCCAGACAAGAATCGAGGGAGGAAGCATCTGGGTTGCAAGAGACTCTGTAGTCGCCAGACGAGGAGACCTGATCACGCCGAAGATGGCTTCCGTGCTTTCCAAACTTGGACTCAAGCCTATGGAGGCCGGGCTCACCCTGTCTACAGCATTTGATAACGGCACCATCCTCAGATCTGAGGATCTAGTCCTCGATATCAGCTCCTATCGAAAAGACGTCTTCCAAGCCGTAAGCAACGCGTTTAGCCTTTCAATGGATGCTGGCTATGTGACTCCTGAGAACGCGCCTAGAATCCTGGGGAAGGGAATGAGAGAGGCGCTGGCGATCGCCGTAGAAGCAGGCTTCCTTGAAAGCGGTACCGTCGAACCGGTGCTGAGACGCGCAGTCATGAACGCAAACGCGTTGAACCAGAAGATTTCCAGCGCGACACCCGGAAACCCTTAAGTGCAAGAATTGATGCTCGACTGAAATCCAAGCAATCCTGAGAAAAGAGGAAAAAGCAAAGTGAAGTATGTTTACGCTGCACTCCTGCTGCACTCATCAGCGCAGCCAGTAACAGAAGAGAACGTGAAAAAAGTCGTAATCGCGGCGGGCAGCAAAGTCGAAGAAGCCCAAGTCAAAGCCCTCGTCGCAGCACTATCCGAAGTCAACATCGACGAAGCTCTAAAATCCGCCAGTGTAATGTCCGCCCCTGTTGCAGCACCAGCAGCGCCGACCGAGTCAAAGAAGGAAGACAAGAAGCCAGCCGAAGAAGAGAAGAAGAAAGAAGAGGAAGCCCTAGCTGGACTCGGGGCACTTTTCGGTTAGAAAGTGAGGAAGGAGGTTCGCGGTATAGCTCCGCATAGTCTTCTCCTCAGATCGACAACCTTCTAGAGAAGCTCTTCCGACCAAGCTTCTTTATTTCCGGACCAATCTTGGAGGGATACGATAGATGCCAGAGATAAACCCGGAAGAATTCGCCCTCCAGTTCTTCAAAGAAATAGGATTTATTCGAAGAAAGTGTCCGTCGTGCGGCAGTAACTACTGGGCAGCTCCTGACCAGACAACTTGCGGTGAGGTTCCGTGCGCCCCGTACTCGTTCATCGGAACTCCTCCGACAAGAAGACGCTACAGTCTAGCTGAGATGCGGATCCAATTTATGGACTATTTCGCCGAACGCGGTCATGCAAGGATCAAGCCCTATCCGATTGTGGCTCGCTGGCGTAACGATGTCTACTTGGTAGGCGCGTCAATCTACGACTTCCAACCATACGTCACGGAAGGAACGATGCCTCCTCCTGCGAACCCGCTTGTCATAAGCCAGCCCTGTATTCGTTTCACCGACATCGAACAGGTCGGCGCGGCGGGTCGACACATGTCCATTTTCGAAATGGGGGGAGCACATGCCTTCAACTATCCGGACAAGGAAATCTACTGGAAAGACGATACCGTCCGCTACCACCACAAACTACTATCGGATGTAATGGGCGTCCCCTCCGAATCAATCACGTACAAGGAACACTTCTGGTCTGGCGGAGGAAATGCTGGCCCGGACCTAGAAGGAATCGTCGCGGGGCTGGAAATATCGACACTTGTCTTCATGGAATACAAGGTCCAAGGACAGGACCTCATACCACTTCCAATCAGGACAGTCGATACGGGGTACGGGATGGAAAGATGGGCTTGGCTTTCACAGGGCTCGCCAAGTGGATTCCACGCAGTATATGGCCCCCTTCTAGCTCAGGTTATGGAACTGGCGAAGGTCGACCTCAACGAGAATACGCTAGCAACCCTCACGAAGTGGGCCGGGATCTACGGCGCAACCAGCAGAGCCTCTAGAGACGAGTATATCGAAGCGACCGCGAAAGAAGTCGGACGCGACAAGGAAGCGTTCCGCCACATTGTGCAGAACCTAGAAGCTGCATTCGCAATCACCGACCATACAAAGTCGATTTCCTTCCTATTAGCCGAGGGCGTCGTTCCGTCTAACGTCGGTGAAGGCTATCTGACCCGGCTTATCATTCGCCGAGCAGCAAGACTGGCACGACAGCTAGGGATTCTTCAGGAGCTTCCCCGCATAGTCGAAGAACAGATCAAGATGTGGGGTGGAGAGTTCCACCTCCTTCGAGAGATGAGAAGTGAGATACTGGAAGCGCTGAAGATTGAAGTCGAAAAATACGAAGACACGATCAGCAAGGGATCTGAAGCGGTACTCCGACTCTCAAAGGAACTCTCGAGTCAAGGCATTCGAAAGATCCCTACAGATCAACTCGTCCTGCTCTACGACTCCCAGGGTCTAGCTCCTGAGATAGTGAAAGAAAGTGCGGAGAAGGTTGGAGTAGAGGTCGACGTTCCCGAGAACTTCCTGACGCTAGTCGCTGAACGCCACTCGAAGCCGACCACCAGTCTGGAGTCGCCCACTACCGATCCAGAATGGGAAGCAAGGTTGAAGGGTCTCCCGGCAACACGCGCGCTATACTACGACGATGAGTATCAGACCAGCTTCCAAGCGAAGATCATAGCAACACCCGCGGAAAAAGCGGTCGTGCTTGACCAGACCTGTTTCTATCCTGAAGGAGGAGGCCAACCTGCCGACCACGGCGAGCTCCGAACTGAAAGCAAGAAGGTGAAGGTTACGGATGTCCAGAAGTTCGGAAACGTGATCGTTCACTATTTGGACCAGCCTTTCGACCAAGAGGTTGACATGGTCGAGGGAGAGATCGAATGGCAGCGCCGCGTGAATCTGATGCGCCACCATACTGGCACTCACGCGCTGATAGGTTCAGTGCGCAGAGTGCTCGGCGAGCACGTCTGGCAAGCCGGCGCGCAGAAAGAGGTGGAGACAAGCAGGCTAGATATCACACACTGGCGTGAGATTACTCCGAAAGAAAGGGAACGGATCGAAAAACTGGTCAACCAGGTCATTCTTCGAGACCTACCTGTCCAGGTAGCATGGATGGCGCGAGAGAAGGCGGAGGCGAAGTACGGTTACAGGCTCTATCAGGGCGGCGCAGTTCCAGGATCCAAGATCCGAGTAGTGACAATCCGAGGATGGGACGCCGAAGCTTGCGGAGGAACGCACTGCAAGAGAACCGGAGAACTCGGGGTCTTCAAGATCGAGAAAATTAGCAAACTCCAAGACGGTGTCGAGAGAATCGTCTTCTCAGCAGGAGAACCGGCACTGAAACGGATCAGTCAGCAGAGCGAAGCTCTTGCAAAGGCAGGCGATCTCCTGAAGACAACGCCTGACAAGCTTCCAGAGTCAATCAAGGCAATCGTGGCGGAGAGGGATGCTCTCGAGAGAGAACTGGACAAGGTTCACGCAAAGACGATGGAGACCCATGTCAAGCAGCTAGCGAAGAAAGCCATGGCTGTTGGACAAGTCAGACTCGTACTGATGAAGACCTCGAAAAGAAGGGGCATCGATTCTGTCGAAGTCGCAAATCGGCTCAAGGAAACAGATCCTAAAATGCTCGCAGTAATATTCGAAGTCTCAGAACGCGTTCTGGTGGTCGTAGCGGCTGGCAGTGATGCGGTCGCTGTTGGCATCAATGCTGGACAAATTGTTTCAGAGTCCTCTAAGGTCCTAGGCGGAGGCGGGGGAGGACGACCCTTTTTCGCGACAGGAGGGGGTCCATCCAAGGACAAAGCCGATGAGGCGCTAAAGGTCGCGGAACAAGTCATCGCCCAACAGCTCAAATCAGTAGTCGCAGAGGAGGGGATCAGCAACGCCGGCCCAGCTTGACTGGCACGCCATGGAGAGGAAGTGGCAGAAGAAGTGGAACTGGCGCAAGATTCACGAAACAGAACCTAGCCGTCGAAAACCCAAGTACTATGTAACGGCCGCATACCCTTACCCTAACTCTCCCCAACATATTGGACACGCACGGACCTACACTATCGCCGACGTTAACGCCCGGTATCACCGGATGAAGGGCTACAACACGCTCTTCCCAATGGGCTTCCACTACACAGGCACCCCACTGTTCGCAATGAGCAAGCGTCTACGCGAGGGCGATCCGGAGATCGTTGAGACCTTCACCAAGATCTACGGAATCCCACAATCCACACAGGAGAAACTGAAAGACCCGAAAACGATGGCGTCGTACTTTCGGGAAGATATTAAGAAAGGAATGGAGGAGATCGGGTTCTCGATCGACTGGCGTCGAGAATTCACAACAATAGATCCACTCTACAATCGCTACATCGAATGGCACTTCCAGACCCTGAAACAGAAAGGCCTGATCACGAAAGGAACGCATCCGGTCGCGTGGTGTCCCAACGACAAGAGCCCTGTGGGAGTTGTCGACACAATGGGCGATGTGGAGCCTGATATCGGAGAATCATACTTGGTCAAGTTCGAACAGGATGGAGCTTTCTATCCCACTTCCACCCTGAGGCCTGAGACCATTTTCGGAGTCACCAACCTCTGGGTCAACCCGGATGCCACCTACACTAGAGCGAATGTTGACGGCGAGTCTTGGATCGTCAGCAAAGAAGCGGTGGAGAAACTACAACACCAGAACCACAATGTTACGGTAGAACGCGAAATCCGCGCGAGCGATCTGCTTTGGAAGACTGTCCACAACCCCGTCACTGCCCGGGAGATCCCAATCTTTCCGGGAAGCTTCGTGCAACCTGACAATGGAACAGGGCTAGTCATGTCCGTTCCGGGACATGCTCCCTACGACTTTCAAGCTCTGGCCGACCTCAAAGAGAAGTATGCTTCTTCACCGGAGACGGGGCAGATCCTTCAGACGGTCCAGCCAATATCAATAATCAGGCTCGAAGGCTTCTCTGATCTCCCGGCTGCAGATCTGATCGAGAAGTTCAAAGTCAAAGACCAGAAAGACCCTCGGTTAGAGCACGCCACCCAGGAACTATACTCAAAGGAATTCCACGACGGCGTAATGAAAGAGAACACGGGCAGCTACTCCGGCATGCATGTCGCCAAGGCGAGAGAGGCCATCGTCCAAGAACTGACAAGACAGGGAAAAATTCAGATCTTACTAGAGTTGAGAAATGCGCCGGTGGTCTGCCGGTGCGGGACCAAGTGTCTAGTCCACATCCTGGAAAACCAGTGGTTCATCAACTACGGCGACCCGGAATGGAAGAAGCTAGCCCACAAATGCCTAGACCAAATGGTCATCCTTCCGGAAGAGCTCCGGCCCGAATTCAACTACACAATGGACTGGCTGAAGGAAAGGGCCTGCGCACGCGCGGTAGGTCTCGGGACAAAGCTTCCGTGGGACATGAACTGGATCATCGAAGCACTATCCGACTCCGTCGTGTACATGGCCTACTACATACTATCGAAGTACTTCGCAAAGAACTGGGTGGTCTTCAGGAAATTCGAGAAAGACAAATCTAGGTTATCTGACGCCTTCTTCAGCTTCACACTTCTGGGACACGGAACCCTCGATGCCGTGGCCAGACAAACTGGGATACCCAAGAGAATACTGAGCGCTATTCGAGCCGAGTTCGAATACTTCTACCCGGTTGACATGCGCCACTCCGCTAGAGACCTCGTCTCCAACCATCTTTCTTTCTACATATTCCATCACTCAACCCTCTTCCCTGAGAAACAGTGGCCGAAGGGAATTGTCGCCAACGGTTTCGTCCTGATGGAAGGCGCGAAGATGTCGAAATCGCTCGAGAACATTATCCCGCTCCGACAGGGAATTGCCAAGTTCGGAGCAGATCCAGTCCGTGTGGGAGTAATGGTAACGGCTGAACTGGGCCAGGACACTGACTTCAGTGAAACCCTTGCCCTATCTCTCCAAGAGAGACTTGCAGCTCTGATAGGACAGTCGAGAAAACTAGGATCGAAGAAAACCGCTAGGAAATCGAGATCTTCCACGCTAGACCGGTGGATGATCAGCCGCTTGAGCAACGCAGTTCACGCGGCCACGAATGCGCTGGATAGGCTGAGGGTCAGAGAAACAATCAACGTCATCCTCTACCATCTTGAGAACGATATTGCATGGTACAATAGAAGACTGGGGCCAAAAAAGTCGAGGTCGGACAATCGAGACTGGGTTCTACGGAAGGTTCTGGAGACCAGAACGAGAATGCTTGCCCCGCTAGCTCCGCATACTGCGGAGGAGATGTGGAGCCGTATTGGAAACACGGGATTCGTTGTTCAGGCAGACTGGCCTGAAGAAAACGAGAATCAGAAGGATCCCTCGGCGGAACGAGCGGAAGCACTCATAAGAGATGTGCTGGATGATACGGGCGAGATTCTGAAGGCCACAGGCATCACCCCGAAGCGAATCGCATACTACACGGCGACTGATTGGAAGTGGCAGGTCCTCCTCAAAGCATTGAAGGCTGCAGAAGAGAAGAAGAGACAAAGCGACTTCATCAAGGAAGTCATGGCAGATCCTCAGCTTCGATCTCTAGGAAAGGCGGCTGCAGACTATGCTGGCAAAGCGATTCAACAGGCAAACCAGATGCCCAACGAGATGCGACGGTCACGCTTGGAAGATGGTATCGTTGCGGAGAATAGTATCTTTGCTGATTCAGCGGATTTCTATCGGCGAGAATTCAAGTGCGCGATCGACGTCTGGCAGGAGGGAGATCCAAAGATAAATGACCCTAAGGGACGGGCTAGGATGTCGGAACCGTACAGGCCGGCAATCTACCTGGAATGATCCCGCGAGTCTTAGGTCTACTGGTCAGAAGCGGAATGCGCTTAACCCTTGCGTTCAAGTCTAGTCTTTAGTTTGTCCTCCTCCTTCTCGACGTACACGAATCCTTCCTTCAAGATCGAGCCGAAGAGCGGTCCGAACGTAAAGGTGATCGCGGATATTGCCGCTCCTATCGAGACGAAAGCCATGAAGGACGCGAAGATCTTGCCTCCAACAGTCATCGGCGACTGTGCAGGGCCCTCGGCTGTTGCTAGGAGGGACATGAAATAGAACGAGGTCACGATGTCCCACCCTTCCAGGCCCATCATTCCCAGCGTTCCAATAGCCATAACGACTCCTAGGATCACGATCGCGAAGAATGCCCTCTTCTTGAACGGAGATAGTGGATGTCGGACCAGTCTATTGACGCCTCCTTGAGTCATAAGTGGACAATTACTCTGATAGAATGCCACCTTAGCTCTTTCTATTGACCAGGTTGCCGCTTAGGCGTCATCGGTACCTCCGGCAGGGATCTCGTTCGATCTTTTCTTCGCTCGTCGCACAAGCTCTCCCTTCACTCGTTTCGACTCACCAGCTACTATTGGATAGCTTACGGAGTATGAAGTATCGAATCTCGATATTCTCGAGTTTTGTAACTAGGCGACCTTTTGTAACCTAGTTTTTGCTTTGGACAAAACGAGCCGAATAAATCCCTGAAACAACCATTAGGTATTTCGAGGGTCCTCCTGAAGAAGGCGAGCCTCGTGTCAAGAACATCATCGTCACAACATTCCTCAAGAACCGCGATACTATCTCAGGCCACGATTGATCCTTCAAACATTTCGAAGACTCCACAGGAGAATTACCTGGAGGCATTCCTCGCGAAATACCCAGATTATAGGAAGGCGCTATGGCTGGCTGCAAGGAGCGAAGAGGAAGGCCAAAACAACCCTTCTTATCAAGGATGGCAGTGGAGCGATCTGGAAATGCACCCCACAAGGGTCCTGAAGCTGGTCATCGAGGGAATCGCCAAGATTAGCCTGAGAACCAGAAGGGCAACCTACTATCTTCTGAAAGAGCCTGAACTAGTGAAAACAGTTCTCAAGAGTTCAGTTCTCAAGAAATAGTCAGAATCGATTCCCACGAAGCAAGATAGCTCGGATCAGAGGCTATTCTGAGAGTCTCGTTATTTCCAGCATCTTGGCAAAGTCGTTCAGCCCGCTTGCATAGTTGCCGTCTTCGCCGTTCCAAACAGAACGTCTGCTCAATATGAGCTCCTTCGCTTCTCTTAGAGGGATTCCGCAACTTACGAGGTAGGCCGCTGCGCATGTCGGGCTTCGGCCGAGCCCCATCTTGCAATGAAGGTAGACGGTCCGTCCTCCTCGAACGTGTTGCTCGATGAGCCGAGCGACGAGTCGAAGCTGACTTACAGGAACCGGGGCGAAAGTCTCCTCGACCTTTGGAGTCCGATCTTCATATTGCAAGCCTAGTTTATTGGCCCATTCCTCCTCTCGCGGATTCCTCGTAAGATCGACAATTACCGCCTTGCCTCCACCACGTTTCTTGATTTCTTCCAGATCCGCGAGCGTTGGGGCCGCACCAACCCACAATTCGTTAGCTAGTATCTCAGTAAAGTCCAATCCGTTTATCCCCTAATTGGGACGAGCGACAGATAATCGGCCATGCTAGGCCCTCGCAGTCCCCAAGTCGACAAATGCTCTAGCTGAGTTTCTTTGGGTCGAATTTGTTGCCAAATTTATCGAGGAAAGCTAGTTCCGAAATGGGCATGCGATTCTTCTTTCCAACTATCTTCTTGACTGGGTAGCCAAAACCTACGATCATAGTGGGCTTGAGGTCCGTTGGGAATCCGAAATCTCTCCGCATTGCCTCTTCCTTAATTCCGGTATACACTCCTGAGAGGACCCCGCTGTTCCAGGCAGAGAGCTGCATTTGCTGTACAGCTCGTCCGGTGTCGATCAAGTGGAACCCCAGTTTGGGGTCTGTCAAGAGAATGACCGCAAAGTCTGCCCCGGCGACCCAGGGACCACTCGTGCTATCCTCTCCCAGCTTCTTGATCAATTCTTTGTTTTGAACCATCACGAATCTCAAGTGTTGCTTGTTCATTCCTGTCTGAGTCGCTCTAGCAGCTTCGAGTACTTTCAACTTCACATCCGCGGGGACCTTCTTCGAACTGAATTGTCTAATATCGAGTTTAGTCAGAATTGCCTGATGAGTATCCATTTCTCTCAGAATGTGTCTGAGAATAGGCCTAAGTTAAAAAATGTCCCCTTTGGAGGCTCCATTCCACAGAGGGCGCAGGGAAAATCATGGTTGATCAGGTCACTGTTCAGAAGCAAGTAGTCGTACCAGAAGCAAAGCTGAAGGACTTCTGCAACAAAGTATGGATGAAGTTGGGAGTCCCGGCACGGGACGCCAAGATAACAACTGATGTGCTCGTACTAGCTGATCTGCGCGGGATCGAGTCTCATGGAGTCGCTCGCCTTCCTCGGTACTATTCGGATCTGAAGAATGGCTGGACGAAACCTACAGACCAAAGCAAGATCGTGAAGGAGACCAAGGCTACCGCTCTGATTGACGGGGGCCAGAGCTTGGGCCAGGTGGTTGGGCACAAGGGAATGGAATTGGCAATCAAGAAGGCCAAAGAAACTGCGGTCGGAATTGTTTCTGTCCGGAACTCTCACCACTACGGAATAGCAGGCTACTATAGCCTAATGGCCCTGGAACACAATTTGATTGGAATGAGCACGACCAACGCCGCTCCGCTTGTGGTACCCACTTTTGGGAGAAATGCCATCCTCGGTACAAACCCGATCAGTCTAACCGCACCCGCTGGGAAGGAGAGAGCATTCGTGCTGGACATGGCAACGTCAGTGGTGCCGCGTGGGAAGCTCGAGGTCTACGATCGAATGGGAAAGAAGATGCCTCTAGGATGGGCGGTGGACAAAACCGGAAGAGGAACAGACGACTCGCATGCTGTCCTCGACGCTCTATCGAAGAGATTGGGCGGCGGAATCCTACCGTTAGGCGGCGAAGGAGAAGAGCACTCGGGACACAAAGGGTATGGTCTAGCCCTTATGGTGGACGTTCTGAGCGGGGTCCTGAGCGGCGCAGCAACCGGCCTCGGCGTAGATGTTAACAAGGAAAAACCGAATGTCGGTCACTTCTTCATGGCTTTGGACCCAGCCGCGTTTCGACCCTTGGACGATTTCAAGAAAGACATGGACCGGTTGGCTCGAGAGTTGAAGGATTCGCCCAGAGCAGAAGGCCAATCACGGATCTACATTCACGGCGAGAAGAGCTACGCACGAATGGAAAAGTTCCAGAGGGAAGGCATTCCACTGAGTCCGAAGGTTGTCCAATCCATGAGACAAGTGGGAACAGAGATCGGCGTCCCGTGGCAATGAAGTACTCCTAGTTTACTGGATAATCTGAATCAAGAATCCACGGTGACAAGAACCTGGGCAAGCAAAGCCCAGGGAGAGCGAGAGGGCCAAATGCCTTGTCGCTTTCAAGATGAATATTGACAATTCGATTAATAAGCGAATCGGGACTGCGGCCCTAGAGAGTCACAGCTGTAGAAGCTATTTCCTCGGAGGCTCGTCTTCGGTTAAACAGGGCTTAAGAGGCATTTCACCTATTCTCAATCGTGGTCGTAGAATGAGGAGACTAATGGTCCTCGTCGGAGCTGTATTCTTACTGCTTGGAATCGCGGCTGAGAGCTTGTACATCGCCAACGAAAGAGTCGCGTACAATGGCGCAACAATCTCCTCTAATGCGTACATGATCTCTGGTCTCTTTCTCATCCTCTTGGGACTAGTCTTGACTTTGTCAGGAGCAAGAATCCCCAAGATCCGAATTCCGCATCTCTAGTTGCGGACGCCAATTCGAGTCTTGGAACGGACCTTGCTCAGCGTCTATCCTATTCGGAAGAGGGTTAGACTTTGGTTACGACACCAGGGTCGATTCTGACGGGCCGATGTCCAGTTATTCCGTGAGTGATGTCTCGAACCCCCACTGCGACTAGTACGACCGCGATTATGATTGCCAAAGCCAGCTGTCCTAAGGTCGGGTAGAGTATGACAAGTACGGAAAGAATCGCAGTCAGGACTCCTACGACTCCGATTAGTCCTCTTACCCAAATTGGAGGGTGACGAGCAAAACCTGCTGCTACAATCTCAACGACGCCTACAACTAGTAACGCGATTGCAACGAGCAGACTCAAGAAACCGATTACGAGTTGCGGATCAATTATCGCAATGGACCCGAGGATTAAGGCGATTATTCCCCCTCCGGCATTGAGCTCCCGAAACCAGGGCGCAAAATATCGCCCGTAAGCGCTAGCGAAAATTCGCGATAGACCTAGAATGACGAGCCCGATTCCCAAAGTGTAGGCAAGGACAGTAAGAGCAACTGATGAGTCAGCCAGCACGAAAAATGCGACTGCTAGAACTAAGAGGCCTGCAACGATCTCCAGAACGCGCAGCCAACCGGGACTTCTCTTTTCTATCAACTTGGGAGTCTTGTCAGATGTGGTCAGCTTGGTATTTAGTAGCTTTCATTCGATTCGCGGCAGAGGTCTAGAGACTAGACTCCAAAGAGACGTATGAGATAGGCAGCAAGCACAGTGGCGACTAAGGGTGCACCGAGTATTCCTGTCAAACGCGCAACTGTTCCGATGTCAAACGGCCAATCGTGCATCTGGTGCACCTCACGTTTGATAGCATCAATCGCTAGAAGTTCATTCACTATTCCTTCGCTCAACGGTGCCTCCCCCGCAGCCTCGACCTCGCTCATGACACGGTTGTGCCGACGTCCGACAAAGGCGGACTTCTCAGCCTTTACGGAGCTCATCTTCTTGTGAAGACCGAAAAGTGGAACGAGGAAGAAGAATAGGCCCGGAACTAGGAATATGGTCAGGCTTAGCTCGACTGCGAAATTGGGATATAGAAAAATTGGGAATGTCAGCAATATTGCGACGACATAGATCGTTATCAGATGAAGACAGGTATTCGCGAAAGGTTTCAGGCCCAAAGTCCTGTCATCGGTGAAAACCTTCAGACGCATGGGGAGCCTTCCCATTTTGTAGATCGCAACCATAGATGATAAGAAGACCCAGAGAAAAGTCGCTTGGAGCAAGCGGGTGTAGCTGTAGAGAAGCTCTCTCAGCAAGTTTTGAAGCAATGAATATCCGGGGTTGAATATGGGTTCCAAAATCAACACGCTCGTCGACAGGAGTAGCACCCAAGTCGCGGCGACCGGCCGGAAGTCGCTTAGATAGCTTGTTTGGATACGTGATTTGTCAGCTCCTATGGATACCGCGTATTGCTCAAGATCTTCGACACGGCGACGTATGTAGCTGGACGCTAACAAAATGTAAACGATGTTAACTAGGAGGAGAGGAACGCCGAGCAAAATATCGCCAGTAAAGTCTGTCTTTACACCGTAAGCATAGTACCCTAACGAAGTCATGATAAGAGGCGGAAGAAATCCAACCAGAAACACTCCGGCCCAAAATGGTAGACCGGCACGAGAGAAGAGACGCTCAAACCAGAGCTTGGATGAATCATCCAACGAGAGCACGGTAAGGCAGGACCCTAGAGCAGTCTATTATTCTTCGCAGATCTCCAATAGGTCGTCGATTCAAGCTAGGTTCTCTAGAACTTCACGTTCTACGGGGAAATCTACTCCTTCTTGTTTGCAGAAATCGACGAGGCCAACGTAGAATCGTATCAATGTCCTGAAGAGTTCAGGCCTAGGCGGGTTGCCGTACCTTAGGGTCCGTATTGTCGCGAAGTTCTTGTGCAGTTTCCCGAATTTCTTGTAAGCTTTGAAGATTTCTCGATCGCTAACAAAACCAGTTTCGTTCAGAGCCGCGACGGCATTTGCTGCCGAATGCGTCACATTGCTGATGTTATCTTTCAAGACTATGTCGTCCTTCTTCAGGAATGCGTTCTTGGCTCGGCAGAAGTCCTCGAAAGAGTATATCATGGCCAGTTCTGCGGATTTCCGAAACACGTTGCTGGGGATCCTGCGAGCTTGATCCTCTAGCCGCGGTAGCAATTCGTCTGGATCATATACACCCAGAATCTTTGTGAAGCCACCAAGAGTCTCCGGCAGCTCCGGGTGTGGCTCGCGTAGTTTCGAGATCGCGGTTTTCCATGTCTCGAAGTTTAGACTGCAATGGGTGTCGTCTACAATCTTGTAGGTGTAGGCTGTCGTTTTGAGCCTTTGAAGAATTATTAGAAGGTCGACGTCGGAAAATTTCTCTGCCGTTCCCCTAGCAACGGATCCTATGAGGCCGACCGCCAAGAGATTTGCGCCGAAGCTCTTCTTGAGCTCGCCCAACACGGTCCGCGCTATGGATCTCTTTTTCCTCAGAATCGCTTCGCTAGAAGCCAATTGCGAAACGTCGTCCTAGCCACTCTGGGAGCTTGACCAGTCGTCTAGCGTTCGTTTTGTTTTTGACGGAGGTCTCGCTCCTTTCTTCTTGACTGTTTGTAGGAAGCGGTGCATTTGTTGTTCTCTCTTCTGGCTTGTCCAGTAGTAAGCCTCGTCGATTGTTCCCTCCGACATGAGTACAGTCATCTTGCCGTGTCGAGTCCTTCCCGTCCTGCCTCTTCGTTGTATCAGACGGATCTCGGAGGGAACGGCTTCGTAAAATATCACATGGTCGACGTCTGGGACGTGCAATCCTTCCTCGCCGATGCTTGTCGTTACGAGAATATTGTGGCGCCCTTGTCGAAAGTCCTCTAGAATACTTGTCTGCTGGTCTTGGCTCAGGCCTACATCATCCGCGTCCCGGGTTGCCTGACCGACGAAGCGGACAGCCGAGACGCCATCGAGTTTGTTCAGTCTGTCGACAAGGGTCTCGACTGTATCTCTGTACTGGGTGAAAACTATGACCTTCGAATGCTTGTTCAGTTTCAACTCTGCCTCGACCAGCTCGCGGAGCCTTTTCTGTTTCGGATGTTCTCTTTCTTCCATCGAGAATGCGAGCCGTCTGGCTTCGAGAATCTTCGCGTCTCTTGAGAGGCTCTTGCCCGACTTGCTCCTAGCAGTCTCAAGCTTCGCGAGGTATCTCGTGAGATTGTGCAAGCCTTGTGTCTCTAGCACGTCGATCGCATGACTCAGCGACATCGCCTGGGCCTGAAGAATGACAGCTCCATACAGGGCTCCGGACCCGCCTCTTCTCAGGCTCTTTCGCAGTTTCTCCCCCAGTTCCAGTAGCATCCGCTTGTTTGCGCGAACACCTGTTGGCAATTGATGCATAGCTCTGAGTTTGTCCGTCCTCTCCTCCATCGCCGCTCGAAGAATCTTGCTGATGTCTTTGTATGCCGCAGGGAGAGGAACGCGCTCCCAGTTGATGGTAACGTCGTTGACGTACTGAGCCACATCCTCGTCGTCTTCCGTTCTCATCTCTACATTCGTGATGGCGAGCTTGTCGCAGATCTCTTGGACTCGCTCTTTTCTCGCGCTCGGAGAGGCGGTCAGCCCGAGTATCAATGGGCTTGACGCCTGACGCTTATAGTTCTCAGCTACCTCAGAGTATGCATAGTCGCGGACGCATCGATGAGCTTCGTCGAAGACGATCAAACATGCTGGCTCAAGTGAGTACCGTTCGCTCAGGACGTCGTTCCTGATTACCTCAGGGGTGGCAAAGATGAGTTGGGAGCCCTCGAAGTCGGTGACTCTCATGGATGGAGGAGTCTCCCCGGTAAGCACTGATGAGACGACTTTCTTGTCGGGGAAGTGTTGTTTGAAATACTCGGAATGTTGGAGGACTAGTGGTTTTGTCGGGGCAAGGATGAGGACTTTGCCGTTTTGATGGTCTAAAAGGCGCTTGACAGCTACGAGTAAGGCGATAATGGTCTTGCCTAAGCCAGTCGGGATTACAACGAGAGTGTTTGCCTTTGCTGCGGACTCTGCAATGGCAATTTGGTATTCTCTTGCCTCGATACCGAGTGGCTCGGTGACTTGCAGTTTGCCCTTACGCCTACTAATCTAAGGAGAAGGCGGAAGGGGGTTTAAGGGTGTGCGCCTGATTTCTTGAATGTGTTTTCTTCCAAAGGTCAGCAAGAGAACAGATGCCGAGACCCAGGCAACTAGGGCTGCGTTCACGTACATCGCTCTGAGTGGCTTGCCGAAGTATAGAAAGCCCAACATAGCTAAGACCACAGCGAAAATGCTCAAAGTCTGGTATCGATCCAGCAACCCAAAGTCTCTGCGGCCAACAGTCCAGAGCTTGTAAACGGTCGCCAGAAAAAGCGCGAACCCGACAGAGCCTAGAGTCGCCAAAGAGAGGAGCGTCCAATACTGCACTTTGAGAATTAGGAGACCTATTTCATCGGCTACTAGACCAATTCCCGCCCCGAAAACTAGGGCTGTGTCCCATCTTGTGCGGATATCTGTTGCAACGACCATGATTGTTGACGACGCCAGCAACAACAGAACTCCATAGTAGAGATGATGGACGTGAAATCCCTGAACTCTGATAACAGGACAAGACTGAGTACACTTCGCCTCTACGGCGACGAATAGTCTTGCGACGAGAACGGCCATTGTAAACCCTAGGGCTGCAAAGAGGAATCCTACTGGTCCAAGAAGTGGTGCGCCCTTTGGCCGGCTCAATCTGGCCTATACCTCATCCATCCGACCTTCTTTAGTCTATCCCGGTTCTTGTAATCTCTAACAGTGTTTTTAAGAAAAATCCTCATCTACAACTTTGTGCGGATATCGAGAATGGAAGACCGGACCCGAGCTATTCATACTGGTAACGAGTGAACAGCATAGAGGAACTTGTTATGGCATGGAAGGAGTTGAGCCACAACGGCGTGGCATTTCCCCCAGCCTATGAGCCGAGGCGGCTTTCCATACGAGTCCACGGCACTTTGGTCCAACTCTCTCCTGAGGCTGAGGAGTTAGCGTATGCTTGGGGAAAGAAGAGAACTACGCCTTACATCCAAGACCCTGTGTTTCAGACTAATTTTCTGTCGGACTTTCTCAAACTTCTACCCTCAAGCTTTGCAAATGCAAAGTATTCCGAGATCGACTTCACCCCCGTCTACGAGTATCAATCAAAGGAGGAGCTGCAGAAACAGGATCTTGACTACAAGAAGAAAACGGCAGCTCAGCGAAAGCAGCTTCGCTTGTCGTTGAAGGAAAAGTATGGTTTCGCGGAGATTGATGGGGTTAAGACTGAGATTGCTAACTGGATGGTAGAGCCTCCCAGTCTCTTCATGGGAAGAGGCAGCCATCCAATGAGGGGACGTTGGAAGCCGAGAATCAACCCCGATGACGTTGTTCTAAACCTGTCTGAGAATGCTGAGGCTCCACCGGGCAACTGGAAAGATATTGCTCATGATCACGGGTCCATCTGGATTGCTTACTGGGTAGACAAGCTCAGCAACGTTCGCAAGTACGTCTGGCCAAGTGACATCTCTGATCTTCGTCAAGAACGAGATAAGCTCAAGTATGATTCGGCCCGGAATCTGCAACGCCGTCTCCCAGACGTTCAACAGTTCATCGACAAGAATCTACAGTCACCTGACTTGAAGATGCGCAAGCTTGCAAGCGTCGCCTATCTCATAGACAACCTAGCGATGAGGGTCGGAGACGAGAAGGATGAGGATGAGGCAGACACAGTAGGCGCATCAACCCTCAGAGTCGAGCACCTCAAATTCCTTCCTCATGGGATCGAATTCGACTTCCTAGGAAAGGACAGCGTTCGATGGCAAAAAATCCTGAAAGTCGATGGTACAAACGCGCCAATTCGCAAGAACCTCCAAGAATTCACACGGGGAAAGAGGCCAGAGGATCTCGTTTTTGACGGAGTAACTTCTCAACACGTTAACCGTTTCCTCAACAAGGCGGTGAGGGGACTAACAGCGAAGGTATTCAGGACGCACCACGCAACGGAGACAGTTCAAACTTACCTGCGAAGACACAACAGCTTCAAGCCCCAAGAGTCACCCTACGTCAAACTGCACCATGCCCGGGTTGCGAATCTCGAAGCGGCGATCAGGTGCAACCACAAACGGACACCACCGAAGACTTGGGAAGGAAGCCTGCTCAAGAAGCAACAACGACTGGATGAACTGAAGACAAGGGAGGTCAAGACGGACAAACAGAAGATGAGGCTGGAGGAACGCATCAGAAAACTAAAGCTCGACGTGGACCTCCAGAAACGGACTCGCGATTACAACCTGAACACTTCTCTCAGAAACTACATTGACCCAAGAGTCTACAAGAACTGGGCGAACAAAGCCGAATACGACTGGAAGAGCATCTATCCTAAGACTCTGCAACGAAAATTTCTCTGGGCTTCCAGAGCTAAGACCTGATCTGTAACTGCAATCGAGGAAGAGGTCCGTGCGTCGAACAAGTTGTCATTTGTCAGTCAGGTGAAGTTGACCGACCCATGGACGAGTCGTACCATCGGTGGTAGTAATAGTACAAACCTGTCGTCGCGCTTACAGGTTTGCCTGTGAACTTGTAGGTCTCTGATCCGGTGGCGGAGTTGTCCTGTCCGTAGGGCTGGTAGTTGTCGCTGAAGACAATATTCCTGTTCTGGTCGGTGACCATCCGGGTGCTTCCTAGGGGATCAGTGTGATAGAAGCCGGTCGGGTTTGAGCCGTAATGGGCTATTCGGAGCCTCCAGCAAAGACGTAGTTGTTCTCGAGCCCGCTTCGCAGCTCAGCAAGCGTTTCCGTGCCCATATAACCATAGAACAGCGTGTTTCCCCCTCGATGGATTCGACTCGGCGTCCCAGCCCATCATACGCATACAAGCTCTTCGTCACGGTATTGTTGGTCGCGCTGACAAGGTTCCCTGTTGGACTCCAGGAGAAGGCCCATTGCGTGTTGCCTGTAACTCTAGAAACTAGATTGCCGTTATTATCGTACGCGTATCTGGTCGTGACCCCGGAAGCAAGGGAACTCGTTAGCTCGTTGTTCAGCACGTTGTATGTGTAGGTAGTCGCGATTCCGTTTAGAACCTGTTGAGCCCTGTTTCCGACGCTATCGTATAGGAACGAGGCAAGGGTCTTGGTTAGCCCGGATGTAACATTCGAGTTTACAAGCCTCTGGAGAGGATCGTAGGCATACTTCTCGCTAACAGTTACCTGTGCGTTAGAAGTGTTTGTCAACCAGCCGGAGACGCTGGCGACGGTACCTGTGTTATTGTACTGGTATGCAAGATACATGAGCGTCGTACCACCATTTTTCAGTTTGACTGACGAGGCCTGGCCGGGCCTCGTGTAGGTGCAGTTTGTAGCCAAGGACCCATTGACCCAAGAAGTGTCAACAATATTAGAGCTGTCACCAGAATTACAGTGGTGAGTCTGTTGGTTCGCCTCCCCGGATACGGCATCATAACAGGCTTAACGAGCACAACGGATCTGGCTCCAACCATGGGCAGGCACCGTTTCTGTCAGTATTTGATGATCTGACGTCATTGAAACAAAACAACCAAATTAGCTTGTGACGCTCGTGTTAGATGTAAACGAGTTCCTTTCAGTGCTTACGCACAACATATTCGGCCCCGAGTCCTCTTCTGTTCCTGAACCCCAGTTCTTTCCAGACGAACGGGTTTGCAGCCTAGAGTTGGCGCGATCGACATGTTGATGAAATGGATTATCGCTCCCTCAGAGAAGAAACCGAAGGCTCGGCCCGGCAATCCTTTGCGGTATCGTCTCACACTAGACGTGGGTGAGATCGCAATTCCAAACTGGCCTAGAACTACGGTTCAGGAACGGCTAATGTCGACACATCGAGACAATTACGCCGCCCTTATCCTCGACCTATCGCGTTTTCTTGGGGCCTTTTAGCCAGCCTCCGATTCCGAGCTCCCTGGGCTTGCTATCTGGATCAATTGTAATCGAGCCGTCGTTGTGGAATTGAAGCCGTCGCCATCTGTTGTCACTAACCATTCCGCGGAGGGTTCTTACCCTCACAAAGTGCTGGACCTGTCCTCCCTCGTCACCGGTCCGGAATTCGATAATGCCGTCGCAAAGCGATTCGAACTGTTTATAGAAAGAATCGGAAGCGATTCCCATCATCAACGAATGAAACATCGCGAGACCCCGCATCTTTGCATAGGGAATGATCCTCGTCCTCCAAATGTCAATAATCAACTTCTCATCGGTATAGTGACACATCACAGAGGTGTTGTCATCAATGTGTAACCACCTCTTTTCTTCTTCAGCAACTCCCTCTCGGATGATAGTGACAACTTTGCGGCTCCAGTGATTGAGGTCAAAGGACTGATGTTCGTAAGCTTCCCTTCCCTTCGACCGCATACCCTCGGGAGTTTCAGGGTGAGCTAGTCCGGTCATCACATCGTACGTGTCCAGTATTCTGAGATGGTCTTTCTGCTCCAGTTCTCTCACGTTCAATCCGAGTTTGGTCAGGGAGTCTCGAACTTCGTGGGGTGGATGCATGTAGGTATGGTATTCCGTGCGCGCTCCGTTTCTCAAAGCGCTCGCTGCTATGGTAAGGGATGTTTCGTACCATGGGGAGTCTGGACCGAACTCAACTAGATAACTTGCTCCGAATCTGATTCCATTAGGAACGAGATCCTCGAGGATTGCCAGCGCCGGGGTCTGTTCCATGGTTTGAGTCTCACTCTCTATGAGCGGTCTATTTTCTCTAACACTTATGGTTAAAGCTGAACTAGCTCCACTTGCAGGTATTCGAACCACACAGGGAATGTGGCCTTGCCAAAGCCCAATCTATTGATTACCACCGACGTCGTCAACCAAACTAGCATTCAGGCGCTTTCCAAATATGCGAGAGTTTTCAGCTCGACCGGTCTCGACGAGGCATCGCTAGTCCAACTGCTACCGTCAATAGACGTTCTTCTTGTGTTCTTCTGGCCCAGTTTCCTATCCCCTGAACACTTGTCGACGATGCGGAATCTGCGATTTGTCCAGAGTATCCTCGCTGGTGTCAACCACATTCCCTTTTCCCAGCTTGACAAGAGGGTCATAGTCAGCAGCAATGCTGGAGCCTATTCTGACGAGGTTGCTGAATATGCTTGGTCTCTGTTGCTTTCAGCTGCCAAGAGGATAGTTGACTTTCATAACGCGGTAAAGACGGGGCAATGGTCTTTGAGGCGAACTCTAGGCGGGAAGCAAGTAACGATTTTGGCGGAAAGGACACTAGGCATTCTTGGATACGGAGGGATAGGGTCCACCGTTGCACGAATCGGTAAAGGGTTCGAGATGAAGGTCTTCGCGTTCTCAAGAAAACCGGTTCGAGAGAAAGGCGTGAGACAGTTTCAGGGAGACAAGGGACTCCTGAGAGTCCTAGCAGAAAGCGACGCAGTCATAATCTCACTCCCGCTGACAAAGTTCACGACTAAGATCATTGGCGCGGACAAACTTGCCACGATGAAGAAAGATGCGATCCTCGTGAACATTGCGCGCGGAGAGCTTGTGGATGAAAGCGCCCTCTACGAGCACCTGAAGAACAACCCAGATTTTCGATACGCAACCGATGTATGGTGGTATCGCGAGGGAAAGGAATCCCTCAAGACAACCCATCCGTTCTTCGAATTGTCCAACTTCATCGGGACTCCTCACGTATCAGGGCCATCAGGATTAGCCACTGGAAAGCCGGTGAGGTTTGCGGTTGAGAATGTGACACGGTTCCTTCGAGGCCTCAAGCCAAAGAACATCGTAAACCCCGCAGAATACCTCGCCACAGAAAGGCAAGAATACTAGATTCTAATCGTCATCCAGTAATCGTCTTGGCAAGAAGATCCAATGACACGTTGCCACCCGATATTACTAGCACCACTTTCTCACCAAGTTTCTCCAAATCCCGATTAGCGAGGAGGACAGCGGCGGGCGCGGCTCCAGAGGGTTCTGGGAAAATGTGGGCATCACGAATTAACAGCTTCATTGCTGCAAGGATCTCGTCGTCTGAAACAGTGTAAACGCCGTCGACGTGCTTCCTGCATGCTTCAAGGGTTAGCTCTCCTATCGCTGATGGGATAAGCCCGTCCGCGATTGATTTTGGCGAGTCTAAAGTGACAATCTTGCCAGCCTTTAGTGCTGCTTGGAGTTTCGGTGCGTTCTCCGGTTCGACCCCGTAGACTCTCGCTTCTGGCCTCAGCGATTTGATCGCGATGGATATGCCGGAGATGAGGCCTCCTCCTCCAACTGGAACTATTACCGAGTCGAAGTCGACAAGTTGATTCGCTATCTCTAGCCCACAGGTTCCTTGACCAGCGATTATGTCAGGGTCGTTGAATGGGTGGACGAGTGTCGCTCCGGTCTTGCCGACGATTTCCTTGGCCTTCGCATCACGATCGGTCGTGTATTTTCCATACTTGATTGCCTCGGCACCGTGCTCGATGATAGTGTTGACTTTCTCCTGGACCGCTGTCTCGGGCAGTATTACGGTACATTTCTTTCCAAGGAGCCGAGAACTGTATGCTACCGCCATTCCATGATTCCCGGAAGAAACCGCGATGATGTTCTTGGATGACAGTTGGGAGATCTTGTTGTAAGCCCCTCGAATCTTGAAGACCCGTATGGGCTGGAAGCATTCGAGCTTCAAGTAGACGAGGCGGCCGAATCTCTTCGAGAGCGATGGCGACTCCACCAGCGGAGTCTTGGTTGCTACTCCTTCGATTCGCCTACTGGCCGCGACAATGTCCTCTAACGCTGGCAAACGGCCGTGGATCATGAATCCGTCGAGCATTTCCCTAATCGGTTGAGGGTTAAAGTTAGGGATCGGAGCAAGAATCGCCTAAAATCAGCCGTGATCGCGATTCTGGCAAGCCTCGGGTCAAATGTCGGAAATTCGTTCGGAATTGTCCGCTACTTTCCAAGCCTATCCAAGCCTAGAATTGTGCCCTGAACGGGCAGACTCGCCCAGAATCAGAACCAGACAGGAAATGGTTTTGGAAAATAGGGGGTCGTAGCGACCGACCCTTGAGTCGCAAGAGTGGCTCTCTGAGACCCGCAGGAAAGCGATCATCTGATCCGCACTAAAGGAAGGTCCAGTCGCATTCTCGAAGTTTTGCCCTTTTCACCGAATGATTGAGAGACAGGCCTTGAATCCTTCTAGGAAGCGCTAAGACGCATGAGCTGACCAAGAACTCTTTCGCGAATCTTATCGGCAGACGGAAGCGTCTTCGATAATCGCCCGTTCGAAAGAAGCGGCACAGGCAACCTGCCTGTCTTCCCTCCGCAATTAGGACATTCGGGCTCAGTCGCAGTCGCGCTTGTTACCTTCTCTATCAGACAATCATCGCATCTCCAGACCATTTTCTTCCCACCCAACTTGCCTCTTTTCGCCACGGATTTCCCGTCAGCTTCCACGATATCCAGTGCGAAGTCGATGCTAGGTGCGTTGCTGACTGAGGTTCCAACTCCAAATCCGTCAGCTCCAGCGAGGGATAGATCAGCGACCGTTTCATCATTGAGTCCGCCCGAGACAAAAATCTTCACATGATCAAATCCCCTTGAGTCCAGCTCCCATCTTACCTCTCGAACAATCTCAGCGAAATTGCCTCTTCTCGAGCTAGGCGTATCCAACCGGACCCCGTAGAGATCCTTACCTAGAGCTTCCGCAGCCAGGATAGATTCCGTTTTCTCGTCGTAATACGTGTCGACCAGCGCTATTCTCGGTACCTTCTTCGGCATGTGTTTGTTGAAGCTCTTCCAAGCCCTAACCGGGTCTCCGATGGCAATTATCAGCGAGTGAGGCATCGTTCCAGCAGGGTCCTTTCCAAGAAGCCTTGCGCCGACAATGCTTGAGACCTCATCGAACCCGCCAACGTAGCATGACCTATCGATCATCGGGGCGAGAGCTGGATGAGCTCTGCGAATTCCGAAGGAGAGAAGAGTTTTCCTGCCAGCGGCTCTCCTCACGCGGGCCGCCATGGTCGTTATCCCAGATGCTTGGCAGAGAAGTCCGAGTAACGGAGTCTCATAGAGACAGAAATCCAAGTATCGGCCTTCAAGCAACATAACGGGCTCTCGTACACCTTCTACATCACTCGAATGAAACAGGGTTCCTTCCGGGAAAGAGTGAACATCGATGGGTACATCTTCCAAGAGATGGGCTGCTTCCTCCACTCCAGCAAGTATGCCCCACTCCCAATTCCTTGGAAGAGAGCCCGTCGTGATTTCTGCAGTTACTCTAAGCTCGGAGAGTCCCTCGCTTTCCAGAATCTCCTTTGTCCGCGTAAAGTAAACGTCCGTTGTCTCCGCATTCTTGATCTCGTCATCAGTTGCCACCTGGAATTTTCTCATACCGTTCAAATGTCGAGTTCTTCTGAGCGAATTATAATGTTAGGGTGACAAGCGTCTTGCCACTCCAGATTAAACATCTGACAAGTTATAACTAGGCTCAGCGACACTCAATAATGCTGGTCAGGTAGACGTGAGATCACTGGAAGAGCTCTCGAAGAGTGCCCGCGAGCTAAAGGAACGCGGCATGTCTACGTATGAAATAGCTGATGAGCTCAAGGTTCAAGCAGACACGGTAGTGTGGCTTCTACTTCACGGCAAAGAGGGAGTCAAGACGAAAGAGGCGTATGATGTCTACGTTAACTGGAACCCGATCGGATCCAGCGTTCGACGCCTAACCCTCGTTGGCCGAGCTATGGCAGACATGGTCAGAGATGCGATCGATGCCGGATTGATGGAAGAGCCTGAAGTTGTAGCCGGCATCGAAAGCGGTGGCATGGCCTTAGGCCTCATCGTCGCAAGATCGTTGAACAAACCTATCGCTTCCGTACGCCCACAGCGACTCGGCGAGAAAAAAGTCGCAGGCGCTGTAAACCCGAGCTTCTCTCGAGTCGAGGGCAAGAAGGTTCTGATCGTCGACACGATACTCCGGATGGGAGAGACAATCAGGGCGGCTATCGAAACACTTACTGGAGTAAAGGCAAAAGCTGTGGGAGTAGTCGTCCTAGCCAACAAGAGTGGAAAAGAGAGTATTGAAGGAGTTCCCTTACGATCTCTGGTCGAGCTATTGCCAGTGGCAAAGCAGTAAGCCGCCTGTTGATCAATGGAAATAGAACGATCGAATAGGATTCTGTCCTGGTCAAAAGCGTGCAATTATATCCTACGGATGCGTTAGGTATAACGGAAGAATAGAAGATGGCGACCAAGTTCATGCAGTCCCTAGACCCGCAGGTCTACGCGGAACTCCGGAAGATGGCAAAAGAACGAGGCGTAACCATGCAGGAACTGATCAGAGCCGTAATCGTGCCAGATTGGATGGATAAAGATGGAAGCAGACGCGCCGGCACGTCTCCCGGACGATCGCGAACAACACGCAGCCCGTCCAAGAGAGTCAGAGCAAAGATAGCAGCTTAGCCCGCAAAGACAACCCAGGCAACGCTTATTTCTTGGCAAACGGGACATTTTCCTATCGGAGAATCAATAGATTGTCAGCTCAGGACCGAGTTCCCGCGTACGGGATCTCTCTGCTCGCTGGAATATTGACCTTCATCGGTGGCGTGGCAAAAGCGTCTACTAGTGGTCTCATCAAATACACCGCTTCGGGCGCCGCCTTCAACAATTTCGTAGGAAATAGCGTTCGGTCGACTAATTTCGGATTCGCCCTAGCTAGCGCACGAATTTCAGCCATCTTGCTCGTTGTCTCTGGGATCCTCGTCTTAGTCAGTGCGGTAGTGATGAGTTTTCGAACCCATCAATATTCCGCCTGGGGAACTATCATCGTGGTCTTCTCCGTAATCGGGCTGTTCGCTGCCGGCAACTTCCTCACAGGAGTCGGGTCAGTTTTAGGGATAATCGGCGGGCTCTTGGCGATCACCTACAAGACAGCGTCTCGTTCAGTACAGACCTAACCTCCGAACCAGTTCTCAGACTCTAGGCACTCATTGAGCCTAGTCTTATCTTCAGCCTGTAATCAGCTACAGTTAAGAATACCTTGAGTCAGGAAACAAAGCTGACCTATGTTACATTGCTCGCTGACCCGAGCATTCATCCGAAATATGAATCGGCACTAAAACAAGTTGAGGCCGATTTTGGGAAACATCGTTCCATGTTCATCAACGGCAGAAAGGTTCTCGCTGGAGAGGGAGAATTCGACGTTAGAAGCCCGCTAGACACCAAGATTCTTCTTGGGTACTTCCAGAAGGGAAAGGCACAGCACGCACGAAAGGCAATCGAGGCGGCCAAGGATGCGTTCGAGGAATGGAGCCGCAAACCGTGGACAGAACGAGTTGCCATTATCCGCAAAGCCGCAGACCTAATGGAAGAGAAACGATTCGAGCTTGCAGCCCTCATCACATACGAGGTCGGCAAGAACAGATACGAGGCCGTCGCGGAAGCGAGCGAGGCAATCGACATGCTCGACTATTACGCTGACTTGATGGAACATGATGATGGATACGTGAAGCCTATGCAACCCGGCGCCCCTGGAGAGACATCGAAGAGCGTTCTCCGTCCTTACGGAGTTTGGGCGGTCATTTCACCATTCAATTTCCCACTGGCGTTAGCAGCAGGCATGGTAGCATCTGCACTTGTCACTGGCAACACAGTTGTGTTTCATCCAACTAGCGCTGCACCATTGTCTGGACTCAAACTCTACGAGATACTTATCAAAGCCGGAGTGCCGCCTGGAGCACTGAGTTATCTTACGGGTCCCGGCGAATCGTTTGGCGACGAGGTCACTGGGAACCTCGATGTTGCGGGCATAGCTTTCACCGGCTCGAAAGATGTCGGCATGAAACTCTACCGCGATTTCGTTAACAGGCAGCCCTATCCGAAACCGTTCATTGCTGAGATGGGGAGCAAGAATCCCGCCGTAATCACGTCAAGTGCAGACCTTGAGAAAGCAGCGGAAGGCGTCGTCCGAGGAGCGTTCGGATACAGCGGCCAAAAGTGCAGCGCCACCTCTCGAGTCTACGTGGAGAGAGGTATCAAGAACGATTTTCTCAAAATCCTCAAGGACAAGGTAGAGAACCTCAAAGTCGGAGACCCAAGAGACAAGGACACTTTCGTCGGTCCCGTTATCAATGAGAAAGGCGTCAAGAAATACCAGCGCTCCCTAGAAATCGCGAAGAAAGATGGCGGCAAAGTCGTTGCCGGAGGTGGCCTACCAGACGACAAGAAACTGTCTAAGGGTTACTATGTCAAACCGACAGTCGTCACCGGCCTACCCTCGAACGATCGTCTTGTGAAAGAGGAACTCTTCCTGCCTTTCGTTGTCGTTGACGAGGTCAAGAGCCTGGATGAGGCGTTGAAAAAAGCAAATGACACAGACTTCGGCCTGACAGCAGGAATCTTCAGCAACGATCAGACCGAGATTGACACCTTCTTCAAGAACATCGACTTCGGCGTCACATATTCAAACAGAAAGGGCGGCGCAACAACAGGCGCCTGGCCAGGCTCTCAGTCGTTTGGCGGCTGGAAAGGCAGTGGTGCGACAGGCAAGGGAGTCGGCGGACCATACTATCTGTTAGAATTCATGCACGAACAGGCTCAGACCGTAGTCAAAGACGCCTAGACAGCCAATCGATCTATCTCTTCCAAGAACAACTCCTCTTTCCCTAGAGGAAAGACACCTGAGGCTGCAACGGAGTGCCCGTCACCGAATCCACCAATATTTGCACATGAGTCGGGAAGAATCCTTGACAGAGGAGGTTTCTTGCTTCTTTCGATCAATGTAGTGAGGATTCGTGGAGCTCTTCCAGAGACCTTGATCATGGATGAGGGTAATTTTCCCCAACCGGGAATGTCTGGTGGAATACTCATCATGCCGATCAGGTATTTGACGGGGTTGACGCCTTGCTGGAATAGTAAGTAGGAGCAAAAACTCCCGACCACTTTGCCTCCCATGCCTTTGTAATTTTCATGGGCGTGGAACCATTGGATGCTTTTCTTCTGCGAGAGGCCATCCTTCTTTATTGTCGCGAGCATTTTTCGATTAGCTTGTTTTCGTTCTTCCTCGAACTCCTTGGCCCTCTCAATCGCTTGTTCATCGAAGCCACTTAGGCAGGCACCGACACCAACCGCGGGTCCGTTTCGGTAGTAGCCAACCGAGCCCAAGATGTTGAGAAGACTGGAGGCTCGCGTTCTAGTGAGATTCATCCCCTTCGCTTCGATCCTAAGGTCCCCCTTGCCAGAATCACGAATCAGTCCCCCGTCTTTCGCGTCTTTCATTGCGATCAAGTTGAGTCCTTGCGTTTCGCCGGGTAGTTCCAGAGACCCGATGGTTGCTAGGTGGGCGTAGTTGGAAGTTCCGGGATCGACAGCTTTGCAAAACAGGTAGGCCACTGTCGCGGAGGAGGCGTCCTTCTCGCCCGAAAAACCGTACAATTCAGGGTTCAGATTGTAGAGCATTGGATCCTGAATTGGAGAAGTATCGTGGTGGTCGAGAACTAGGATTAGACTTCTAGTACTGTTTGCTTTGATTAGCCAATCAACATGGCCGGAGCCAAGTCGACGTAGGCAACGATGCGTCTGGCGCCTGATTCGATGTCTTTTACGACCTCTGGATATAACTTGTCGAGACAGATTAGCCTCGTCTCAAGTCCGAGCTGTGTCAGGGCTATTTTGGTCAGTGTTGCTGAGGTGAGTCCGTCTGCTTCATCGTGATGGAGAACGACAGCTTCTCGGATGCCGGACTTCCGAATGTCCGATACAGCAGCCTGTGTCTTTTTCTGGAAACCCGGAAGGTCTTCCACGCTTGTCTCAGTTCTTGATGAATCGGGCCATGAAATATCCTGTCTCGTGAATGTCAGGATTGAATCTTTGTGTGAGCTGATCCGAATCGAACCCTGCTTCTGCCAAAAATGGAACTTGCTGATCCAACACTAGTCCCAATTCCTTCTGTGCAAACTCCGCAACGTCTTCGCACTCTTCTTTGGTAATTGTGCAAACGCTGTACACGATTGTTCCATCTTTCTTGACGAGATGAGATGCAGCCGATAGAAACTGTTTTTGATATTCTGCTGAGCTGTCAACGTTCTTCGCTCTAGTCTCGATTGCGAGTTTCGGGACTATTCCCAGAGCGGTGCAGGGTGGATCGACTAATACTCGGTCGGCCTTGATGTTGTAATCTAGGTGAACGTATCTTGAATCGTGCGAAATGAGCTGGTAGTTGGCGCAACCCAGCCTTCGCATGAGTTCCCCTGCTTTCTGAATCTTCCGCTCATTGCGATCGAAACCGATTACTTTGGCTTGGTTCGAAGTCAGCTGGCAGATGTGACTTGTCTTTCCACCTGGCGCGCAGTTGAGGTCGACTATTGTCTCCCTAGGCTTCGGATCCAGGACATGGCTTGTCAGAATAGCCGGCAATGATTGGAGATGAATCTGCCCATTCGAGTACCATGGTGTGTCGATTATACTGGGCATGCCTGTTCTACTGCGAGTGGTCTCCACGGCCAAACCCTGCCGATAGGTCAAGATGCTTGTTTCACTTTGATGAGAGACGCCAGAACCTACCGGAGTTCCGTTCTCGTCGACCACTGTTACTTTCATCCCGGGCCGCAGCCTATGACATCTCTTCACACCCGGAGCATAGAGATGGGCCCCCAGTTGGACCGCCTCTGCGGCGAACCTGTCCGCCACCACAATACTCCCGTCGGTTTCTATCTTCGATCGTCGCGGATGAAGGAACCCGGCGTCATCCAGCCCCGGGTGAGCTTCTGCATGAAGACCTTTGGACAGCGTTGATTGGATGACATTGTCCCGTTCGGCTCTGAGAGTGTTTATTCGGAAATAGTATTTTGAGGGTGGCGCGGCCATCGCTGAGAGAACTCTATCGGTTCTCGGGCCGTATGTTTTACGGAGACGTTGTTCTAGTTCCGGATCTAGTCGCAATCGTTCCTCAGGAGGTTCGAGAAGCACTGTAGGGTCGCTTTACTGTCGGGCGGCTTTCTGGTTTAATTACCCTTGACCTTCGCTCGGGGAGCAGAAAAAGGTCCACTGGATGGCTAGAGTTGTTTTGGAACTGCGCTGCGTAAAATGCGCGGTCAAATTTGAGCGGACCTTCGAGGAGAGAAGAAGACAGCTCAACTATGCTGAGGGAGAGATGCTACAGCTCGACGAGAAAGCGTGCCCCAACCATTGTGGTGGAGACTGGTTTTCCATTGAAAAACAGCACCCGATTCGTAAATTCAAGCGTCGATTCTAGCTACCAGTCACGACGAGACCCAAGAAATCGCCCATTTTCAGCCCTGATCTCGAGTCTGATGCATCCCCAAACTCTCCCCCGAAAATCGTTCGGGAATATCCGGATAACTCCAGCAAACAGGTTTCCATCCAAGCCCGAATCACACCCCAAACCACCCATCTCGCCCAGAATCACTGCCAGACAGGAAATCTTCCGATCAAAAAGGGGGGTACTAGCGAGCGACCCTCGAGACGCGAGAGTGGTAGTCCCCGCAGACTTCCTGAAACAGGCGCGCTTTCAACGCACTATGTGGCCCCTATTCAGAAGCTCGTCTTCCCTGCCTAGGACCTTAGTTGGACCCGTCGCGTTCCGTGAGTTACTCAAGGCTTAAACTTGGTCTCTCACAGGCTAAAATTCGATACCTTACAGAAGAGATTGAATTTCGGGATATGGATTGAAAAAGACAGTCAAGAAAGGCCCTCAGTTGCTCAACGGCTTTCCCCACATTCCCTTCGACGAGTTTCCCCTCAAGAAGTCGGAAGACTTGGTTGTTCAGCTCGAGAAGAGCATGCCAGAAGGAGCAAAAGTGGAGGTTACACCGATGGATGACTCGCACCATTCTCCCTGCATGCAGGAAATGGTTGCGATAATGGTTCATGACATTGAAGAGGGAAAGGACTCCTCCGAGATCTACAGCATCTACCAGTTCTGCCCGGCCTGCCACGTCGCCGTCAGAGTCCTCTAGTCTGGCTATTCGAGGAAGATCACAGGTGTACGGTTCAGACATTCTAGCCCGTCCCTTAGGGTCATTTATCTCTGGGTCTACTTTCTGCCAGAGAAAACCAAAGCTCGGGTCGAGCGAAAAGAATAAGCCCTTTCGTCCACCAGCTGTAAGGAATTAGACTTGCCAAAACTCGTCAGTGACATCGGACACATCATCCTTCAAGTAGGAGACATGGACAAGGCGGTCAAACTATACTGTGACACGCTCGGATTCGAGCTCAAAGAGCACTCGCCTGAATGGAGCGTCATCGCCACAAGGCTGGGAGAGCTAACCCTATACAAAACCCCGAAAATTACACCGCTGGTTCTCCGAGACGGGAACAATACTCCGATCAGCCTTCACGTCCTCAGCTTCGAAAGTGCTGCGGAGCAATTGGAAAAGAAAGTATACTCCGTCAAACGGAAGGGGAAGAATTCAGGTACACTTACAGACCCTTGGGGAAACATGATCGAGCTGCACGATCATCGTAAGGCCTGATGTTTTCGTTTTTCCTCGATTTACCGGTTAATGGAAGCGTTTCATCTGGAGACACTTACTTCTTCATGAATGGCATGCCTTTCATCATAGGCCCACGTCGCTTCATCTGCTTCATCATCTTCCGCATCGTGAAATATTGGTTAACTAGCTCTCGCACTTCGCGCTCTGGCCGACCCGCACCTCGCGCTATCCTCTTCGATCTAGAGCTGTCGACCAATCGAGGCTCCTCCAGCTCCTTCTTGGTCATAGACTGAATGATGACTCTCCACGCTTTCATCTTCTCCTCCGCGACACCCAACTGTTCCTCAGGAAGACTCACACCACCCGGAATCATCTGCAACACTTTTCTCAATGGTCCCATCTTGCGAAGGTTCTCCATCTGATCATACATGTCCTTCAACGTAAAACGACCTTCCATGAACTGTTTGACTTTCGCCTCTGGAACCTGCACCTCCGCCTCTTTCACTTTCTCCAGAAGCGCGTTCAAATCGCCCATTCCCAAGAGCCGCCCGACAAAATCCGTTGGAACGAATTGCTCCAGGTCCTCGACTCGTTCTCCGGTTCCGATGAATTTGACCTTCGAGCCGGTCCCGGCGACGGCCGAGAGCGCTCCTCCTCCCTTCGCAGATCCATCCATCTTCGTCAGAAGCACCGACCCGACGGGAGTTGCTTCGTGGAAGGCCCGAGCTTGGGTAATCGCCTGCTGTCCAATAGTCGCGTCGATAGCCAACACGATCTCGTCGGGCTTCACAGCAGAAGCAATTCTCTTCATCTCGTCCATCAAGTCCCGCTCGTTCCTGTGCCGTCCCGCGGTATCGATAATCACCAAGTCAGTCTTCTCCTTCCGATAGTGGTCGAGACCATGCTTTGCGATTTCCTCGGGCTTCTTGTTGCCAGGCTCACCATAGACCGGAATCTCCACTGTTGCCGCTAATTGTTCCAATTGATCCAGAGCGCCCGGACGGTAAGTATCAGCGCCGACGATGCCGACTCTCAATCCTCTTTTTTGGAAGAACCGTGCCAGTTTCACCGAACTAGTAGTCTTTCCGGTACCCTGAATTCCGACGAGCATGAGTTTGCGGAATACTCCAGGTTGGACCTCGACCTTGGCCGGGTCTTGACCGACGAACTTCGTCATTTCTTCATATAGGACCTTCACAACGTGCTCCCGTCGAGTGATGCCTGGAGGAAGTTTCTCCTTGAGCGAACGATCTTCGACTGTCTTGGACAGCTGGAGAACAAGCTCGACGTTCACGTCAGCCTGCAAGAGCGTTCTCTGGAGGTCTTTCACCAGCTCCTTGATCGCCTTCTCGTCGACGTTCGGCATCCGCAGGAGCTTGCGGACAGCGTCCGTCAGAGAACGGCTGACTGTTTCCAAGACTACTCTCTTAACGTTCTCACGCGCTTCTTAACCTTCCCAAGGACAGCAGCGATTATCAACGGGAAACAGATAGTTGCATCACCGTAAACGTCGACAAACCTTCCTCCTTTCCGGATTTTCCTCCAGCTGATCGACTCAGCCAGTGGAGCACCGCTTAATCCTCCCGGCTCTGGTCTGTCCGCGGTTATCTGAACCGCCGCGTCAACTCCCTCTCGGAGAACACTGGCCAAGAGAGTGTGGTGTTTTGGCAATCCTCCTCCTAGAATCAGGACTCCGAGCTTTTTCGAGGTCATTGCCATCTCCACCATATTTGTCACATCTGCCATCGGATTCAACTGGAGCAACCCGGTTTGCGAGAAACTCCAGAGGCTGAGACCCAAGATCGAGTCCAGAAGCCCTGGCGAGAAGACCTTAACCTTGTTACGCGCGGCTTTGTATAGAATCGAATCTTTGTCACGCAAGAGGAGGCCGATTTTTCTCAGGATGTCCGAGAATGCCACCCCTCGCCTCTGATCAGCTGGAATTTTTCCCAGAAGTTTTCTGACGGTCTTGTCTAGAATCTGGAATGATTCTTCTTTAACAAAAATGTCCGCGATCCGACTATACCCTTTCTTGATCAGGAGACGGTCGTCAACTTGGAAGGTGCCCTGATAATGGTGTAGGCCAAGGGCCTCAATCACATCATGGGTCAAGTTCGCCCCCGTGGTCACGATCGCGTCGAGAAACCCTCGATCGATCAAATCTCCAATGAGCAGCCGAAACCCTGACGGAACCATCGGGCCAGCGAGAGTCAGGACGTTTGTATAGTCCGGCTCTCGGAACATGCCGTTGACAACATCAGCTGCCGCCCCGATTCGCCCCGCGCCCAGGACCCCGGTTGCGCTCATCTCTCGAACGAGAGCCTCGGCCGTCATTCCGGGCCACAGCCGCAGGTGTCTTACTGTTGCAGGACCTTTACTCGTGATGGATTACTCAGCCCTTTCGGCGGACGACCATATTCCGTCCCATGACGCTCCAGTACTCGACTTCAATTCCGGAAGCCATCTGTTTCTTCAAGTCCTCGTCATCAGGCATAGGTGTCTCGAATGTCTGATAATTCTCCATATCCATCACTTGGAGAAGATTTCCGGAGATAGAAAGAACCTGTCCCGTTCGCTTGTCTATGAGCGGGACCTCGGCTTTCCCATCAACGGGGCTGATGAGATTCCGCTTCTGGCCTGTGAACGCGCTTATCGCCACGATCCTTGCCTTTGCAGAGCCGTGCTTGCCAGGCTTGGATTTCTCGAACTCTACAATCCTGCAGGGTTCGCCATCAATGATGACGTACTGGCCAATCTTCAAACTGCCAACTTCGACCGGCTTGCTCAATGAAACTGCGTCCTAGAAGCTCGTCGGCTTGGACTTCCATCTAAAAGACTTCGCGTGATTCGGAGGCCATTGCTAGAGAATTCTTTTCAACTGGTCCATTCCAGCTTTCTACGATCTGTATAGTCATGCCCAAGGCGGTCGGCATCCTAGCCAAGAAAGGCTCGAAGGAAATCCTCAACGAAGCTAAGAAGATCCACGGGATTATCGAACAGCACGGCTTCAGATCAGTCCCAGACGAAGAACTAGCAAGAGCAGCGAAGATTCCCGGAGGCAAACCTCTCAGGCGAATGAGGATCGATCTCTTGGTCACGCTGGGAGGAGACGGGACCGTACTGAAGGCTGCTAAGGAGATGTCAAAACCCAAGACGCACATCCTCGCAGTCAACATGGGTCGCCGTGGCTACCTCACAGAAGTCGAACCATTCGAGTTCGACACTGCTTTCACCAAGTGGGAGAAAGGCATTTACGAACTGGAGGAGCAATGGAAACTCCTAGTGCTTCACAAGAACCAAGTTGTGGGCGAAGCACTCAACGAGGCACTCCTACTTCCAACCCTACCCGCGAAAATGCTCAACCTCAACCTAGCTTTGCGAGGCAAACAGGTTTTCCAAGCTCGCGCCGACGGAATCATTGTCTCCACCCCAACGGGTTCGACAGCCCACTCATTCTCAGCAGGAGGACCCGTTCTCGAAACCTCAATGGATAGTGTATCGCTAACTCTGATCGCCCCTCTCCAACCAGTCAGGTCCATCGTAGTACCAGTGAAGGCAGGCGTACAACTGCGGGTGGCAGAACCGGGTCCAAGCGCCAACCTTGTCATTGACGGTCGTCTTGAGAGGGAAATCAGAATCGGACAATCGCTATCGTTCAGAAAATCTGGCAACAGCACGTTTTTCGTCAGGTTCGGCGACTCATTCCTACAGAGGAGTCTCAGGAGACTGTCCTCCGAAAGGGAAAACGGTTGAAGGTGCTCGTCCTAGACACGTCAGCATTCATCATGGGCTTCAACCCAACCCGACGAGGAGAAGTGTACACGGTCCCCGCTGTAGAGGACGAGCTGTTGAGAGGGACGATAACACAGCTGCGATTTCATGTGAACAAGGAGAAGGGCAAGGTGATCCTCAGATTCCCATCTCCTCGGGCCATGGAATCCGTGGAGGCGATCAGCGCAAAAGCAGGTGAGAAAGGCCATGTTTCCCAAGCCGACCGAGAGGTTGTCGCCCTCGCTCTCGACCTGAAACAAGACGGGCAGGACCCCACGATAGTTAGCGATGACTATGCAGTGCAGAATATGGCCGAGCATCTTCGTCTCAACTATGGATCACTGGCCAATTTCGGAATCGCTCACAAGTTTGACTGGATAATGTATTGCCCCGCCTGTCATCGAAGATCCAGGGGACCCGAGAAGGCGTGTAGAGTGTGCGGAACAGAGCTGAAAAGGAAGGTATTATCTCGTTCCAAAATATCACGAGGCCAATCTGTGAGGTAAATCGCCTTCAGTAAGCGACATCAAAAAGACTACTCGTCTGATGCAACCAGGGTCACAGGCATCGGAGGCGTATTCTTCAAAGCCAAAGACCCAGGAAAACTAATGGCATGGTACACGAGTCATCTGGGGATCAAACTGGAAAGCAAAGAGTCTAGCACGACCATGTTTCAATGGTGAGAGAAAGACGATGCCAAACAAATTGGCTACACTGTTTGGTCAATCTTCCCACATGATACGAAGTATTTTGATCCGAGTGCGGCTCCTTTCATGATCAACTTCCGAGTTAGGGATCTCGACAGATTATTGGATCAGCTGAAGGGGGAAGGCGTAGAGGTCGATGAGAAGCGGGAAGAATATGACTATGGCAAGTTCGGATGGATCATCGACCCTGAAGGGAACCGGATTGAACTCTGGGAACCCAAAGGCGACGCTCCCCCAGAATGATTTGACTTTTACTGGACGTGAAGCACTTTCAGAACAATTAAATCCGGTAACCGGTCCCACATGCGAATGAGAAAGCCTTGTTGAAGACAGAAACAACCATTTACGATGACATGTCGAAGGGGCACGTTGACCCTTCGAAATGGAAGATCCTCAGCTTTCCCATGGGAAACGGGGAGAACTGGACATGGGAAGAACCCAAGGCTAGAACTTCGTCCCGAAATGGTGGTCTAGCTCTAACAGTAGATCCATTCACGCGGAAACACGACACGATCCACATGTTTGACGATCCCAAACAACTATACGGGTCCACCAGAACCTTTCCTGTATCGCGTGATCAGGTAACTGTTTTCGAAGCTGATATGGGAGCCGAAACCTACAGAAGCAACGCCGATGATCTACAGGATGCGTTCGCAGGCCTTATACTCATGGATTTCTCGACGGGCATGATATTTGACTTCATCACGACCGGGAAAAAAATAGGAGCAATCTATGAGCGACTCCTGATCCCTGGCGTTACAGATGAGAAGACGGCGTTCACATACGTTATTGAGGCACCGTTTTCAGGAGTCCGAACGAAGCCCGAAATGATGCACCACTACACTGTCAGAATCGACGCGGAGAAGAAGCGGGCGGAATGGATTGTTGATGGTAAGACGTTCTTCAAGACGGAGAGCCTTCCAGTCGCTCCCAAAGATATCATGGTGGGCTGGGGACTCTTCACACTCAAGCCGGTCGACCCGGAGAAGGGAAGTATGTCGGTGCACGGGCAGGGCGCCACTGGCATCTGGAAGAATTTCAGATACTCCATTCCATGATTGAGCACCGTCTCCTCCAATCATGAGTTCGACGTCCTAGGCGATTATTCTCGGCGCATCGCTCACCATACTGATTACTGAGTCATATTTCCAGGGTCCCTTGGGCAATGTTGAGGTCCTCCTCCTAAGATCCAAAAGGCCGAGGGACCCGAGTTTCTGAACGAGCCAGGCAGCGTAGGCAGGCGACCCTGTTGCGCCAGGTGAGTTATAGTTTGTAATGTGATATGAAAACGGACCCATGATTTCGATAGCTTCCTTGATGAAGTTCCCATGCCGATCTATCACTTGCGCGCGTACGCCTGCAATTCCCGGTCTCGTCAAGTAATCTAGTTTGAGTTCCGGAATGAACTCTTGGGCTCTTCGTGCCATTTCTGACTTGAAAATGGATGATTTCCATTCCTCTCCCGCTAAGGTCAGGAAATCTTTGTTGAAAAGAAGAGCTGCCTTATTCACCATGGGAGGTTCGAGGATCTTCTGCAACGCTTGTATCGGGTTTTTGAAAAAACCTGTGTAAGTGTATGGTCCCGCGACCGGGACAGCGTTGGGCCCGATCTCTCGACGACCATCAGCACGACATATCCAGTGTGGATCAAGAAATGGCAATTCTGGATGCTGTGCTACAGTGTAGATATTTCTAGAAGCTAGGTATGACCATTCTTGTCCAACTTCCCAGTATTCTCCCCGGAAGTTGAGGTCGGCATATTCTCTTCCAAGGCCTAGCATGTGAGCTATGCGCACTGAGTTTCCTCCCGCGCAATTTACGAGGAACCGGGTTCGAATCGCTTCTCCGCCGTGTTTCGGCTGGATTTCCAAGAAATTCTTGGTTACTTTGATCGATTTGACCTCGAAGCCGAGAATGAATTTGACTCCTTCGCGTTCCGCGTCTCCGCGTAGGGAGCGTGTGAACGAGGGGTAGTCGACTGAGGTGTCCGTCTTCGACCATATTGCCCCGTGCCCTTTTACGTGTGGCTCGAGCCTTCGCACTTCCTTTGCGGTGAGAACTTCCAGCTCGTCCTCTCCCATCCCATTCTCCACGCCCCAGTGATAGTACTTCTCCACCCGTTTTAGATCATCCTCTCGCGTCGCAACTTCCAGTGTCGTCACCGGTAGCCAGGGCAGGCCTCGTTCTTTCGCGTATGATTTCCACATTCCGTAGGCTGCTTGCGATGATCGTGCAAAGACTCGGCGTTTGATGGGGTCCAAGTAGAATGGACGGTGGACGACGCCAGTATTCCTCTTGGAAGTGTGAACTGCTACCTGTTGTTCTTTCTCGATAACTGCGATTCGGCCCTCGTACTGGTTCGCTAGCCAGTAGGAAACTGAGGTCCCGAGTATTCCCCCGCCAATGATGGTCACGTCCCACGGTTCCAGTGACGCCAAGAGACCTTACTCACTGGAGAGAATGTTCGGTATGCTATATTCGGGTTATGCATTACTTTCCTGAATTGGACGGAACCCACATTCTAGCAAACTGTAGATACTCGGCCTCTATTTTGCCTCCAGTCTTTAGGTAGAGTAGGGCTCCCGGCGCCAGACTGTCTAAGTAGGAGAAGGTGTAGACAATCATCTTTCTTTGGCCCAAGTTCTTCGCCCGTTTGGCGGTCTCAGACATCAGAGTGGAGCCGATTCTCTTTCCCCGATGCTCTGGGAGGACAAACGCTCCTCGGAACCAAGCTATTCTCGGTTCATAGTAGTCAGGGATAATTCCTACTAACCCTACCGGTTCTTTGTTTAGTCTAGCGAGAATCCATTTGGCTCCGTGCGAGCTTTCCTCCTTGAATGATTCGGAAACAGCGAGCTTGCCGCTTTCCTCCTCCGTCCGCCAGTCCCAGTAGGGACTCGACGCCTGGAAAAGCAAACTGCTAGCGGTATCCATGGTCTCGTCTGAGACCTCCTCCATTTCAAGCCTAGAGTTCGCAGCTTCTGGGATATCATCTACCTGCCAGCTTATCCGAAAATCTCTTCTAAGCGGCTTGAACCCAAACTTCTTGTAAATCTCAACGTAGGGCTGTATCGCCGGAGTAGTCGCTCTCAGGAATTCTGGTCCTTTTTGATTCCACGTACTTGATTGCTTTTTCGAGGAGACTCTCTCCGACCTTTGTCTGGAGCATTGCGGGTCTGATGCTTAGGTATCTTATCACAAACCACTTGTCTCGGGGAAGTCTTGTGGCAGCCACGCATCCGATTGGCGCTCCGTTCTCCTCTGCAATGAAGCATCCATCCGGGTCGAATCGCTCTGACGAAAGGACCGCCATTGTCCGTGGCACGTTGGCAAAGCTGCCGAAAGCATCGTTCAGAACGTCAAGCAATATGTGACTCGTCACCGTGAGAGAAGGTTCTGACTGAACCGCTTGATGGTTTTTCGACGCGCTGTTTCGGCCACTTTCAGGGTTTTCCCTTGAGTCTTATGTTTCTGAGAATGGCCCAATATGCGAGGGCTCCGATTATTGCGAGCGGAAGCGAACTCGCAATCAGATTTGTTAGCGCGACGCTGTCGAGAGGATTTCCAGCGAAGGCCGAGTTTCGGAGAACGCCCGCAGCGAGGCTAAGAGGGTTGTATTCCGCTATCGTTGCAACAGGTGCTGGGAGATACTTGGCTATGGTTGTTGCGGGATAGAATATGGTGCTGAGCGTGACCATCGATACTTGGAGGGCCTGAGCGTAGACCCAGTAGATCTCCCCTCTTCGGGATATGCTTGCGAAGAAAGCGGCTAGACCAGCGATTCCTGTCGAGAGAACGAACAGGAAGGGAATGAGTACGAGGGCGTACAATATTCCCTGAATGGGAATTGAGCTGGCTCCAAGGAGTGTGAGCGCAAGATACGCGATGACCAGTAGCGCGCCCGAGTATACTATTCCGCCGAGGCCGCCAGAAATGATGTAGGCTCCTACGAGGCCTCTTGTCCGTATTGGTAGCGTTAGATAGTATTGCACGACTCCCTCTCGGAGGGCGAGCCAGATTCGTCGGCCCGTGTCAGTTGCCGCAGAAAACAAGCCGACCACAACGATCCCAGGGACCAGGAACTGAAAATACGAAACGCCTGCAACCTTGGAAGGAATCACTCTTCCATACACAAGGCCAACGACAAGCATGTCGGAAAGGCTTAGGCTTATCAGGACAGCCATCAACCATTTCGTGCGGAAGAAATACGAGAAGTCTGTCCGTGCGATACGCACGAGCCTAGAGAGTTGACTCAGGCCGCCTTCACTCCCTCTATGACCTTGTCGACTATTCTCGCGCTCAGCGATAGAGTTCCGACCGCAACTCCTGTGACAACCGCTGCGGCGAGAACGGGATTGATGAGGAACTCGGGATCGAAGCCCAGGACCCATCTTGTCAGGTCTGCTCCGTAGGTCAAGGGGCTGAATACCGAGATCGGTGAGTAGAAATTGGGCATGAAGATGAGCGGGTAGAAAACCGTGCTGAACCGGACGATCAATGCTGATAGCCCGGCGAGGAATGCGCTGTAGATGTCTACGGACTTGAATGCGATGAACGACATTGACACCATTATTCCAGTGATTCCTAGCCCGAGGAGAAACATCGAAATCAGCGCGAACACTGCCCCCTGAATTGTCAAGTCGCCGACAAACCATAGGACACCGAGCAGAGGTGGCAGAACCTTGATCATCGTATTCGCGACCCCATAGATAGCCTGGGCTGCCAGGAATCCTCCACGTGAGACTGGCAGCGAGAGAAAGTATGGTAGTTCTCCTTCGTGAGCGTGCTCGACGAAGTGTCGGCCCACATCAGCTCCTGAATCGAATACTGTAATGACCATTAGTCCTATCGCATAGAAGAAGAGATAGTTCGGGACGGCGGTCGATACCAGCTTTGACATCAAAGATCCATACACAGCAATCTGCAATCCGAACAGGGCCCAAGCTAGTACGAACCAGGTTCTCTCCGATAACAGAATCCTGACGTTGTATGCTGCGAGTGTCAACACGCGGTTCATGGCTGGTCCGCCAAGGCTTTGCCCGTAAAGTGTAGGAACACATCGTCTAAGGAAGGTTCCGTTATCCGGATCGAAGCGATCTTAGCACCCGCGACATAGCTGGCGGATGTCATCTTCGGAACCCAATCTTCTGCTTTCGAGACCTTCGCCCGCAGTTGATTACCTTCAGATGAAAGGGACACGTCGCCGCCGAGCCCGTTGAGGTCGTCAACGAGTTTCCCAGAAACAGGGTCCTCAAAGTCGACTTCGACAATATCTCCGCCAGCGATTGCGTCTTTCAGCTTCGGAATCGTGTCGCATACCACCCTTTGGCCCTGGTGCAGTATCGTGACTCTGTCCGCAAGGTACTCTGCCTCTCGCACCTCGTTCGTGGCCACGATGATCGTGGAGCCTTGGTCTCTCAGCTCGCGGATCTTGTCCCAGATCTTCCTCTTACCACGCAGATCCACTTGGCTCGTGGGCTCATCAAAAATCGCCAGTTTGGGTTTTTGAATGAGAACTTTGGCGGTCTCTAGCCGTTTCGCTTGACCACCAGATAGATGCATGAACATCTTGTCGCGTGACTCCCAAAGCTCCAGGTCCTTCATCGTCCGCTCGATCAAGTCTTGACGTTTCGCTGGGTCGATATCGAACATGGACGCATGGAAGCGCAGGATCGAGGAAGGTTTGTGACGCCAGAACCCCCGTGCTTCCTGGAACGCTATTCCCATAACCTCTCGGACCTTGGTCCCCTCTTCCACGACATCAATCCCCACAACTTTGGCAGTGCCTGATGTCGGCTTGAGAATCGTGCAGAGGATCATCAGGAGGGTGGTCTTGCCGGAGCCGTTCGGGCCTAGAATTACCATTATCTCGCCCTCGCTGACCGTAAAGTTTAGGCCACGGAGGGCGTCAGTCTTCCCGTACCTCTTCGAGAGGTCTAGCGTTTCCACTGCAAACAAGCTTGGGAAGCGTTCGTTCGTCAATATGGGCGATAAAAATGTTGAACCAGCGCCACTTGGATCCAACTAGGGTCCAAGCTGGCGAATCCGAAGAACGTTATCAACCAGAGGCACAATGCGGTGAATATGAAATTCGGCGTGGGTGTCCCGAACTACGGCGAATCATCGTCGCCCGAAGCTCTCCGTACAGTAGCCTCGGAGGCCGAACGCGCCGGCTGTGACTCTCTCTGGACCACCGACCATATCCTGATGCCAACAAACAGCGGGACTCCCTACGAGAAAATATTCGACAGTATAACTACAATATCCTATCTTGCAGGGATTACCAACCGTGCAAGGCTGGGAATATCATCACTCGTCATGGCGATCCGAAATCCTGTTGTCATTGCCAAACAACTCGCTACTATTGACAACCTCAGCGGCGGAAGACTCGTGCTGGCAACGAGTGCCGGATGGAACGAGAAAGAATTCGTCCATCTAGGATCAGACTTCCACAACCGAGGCAGGAGGCTTGACGCGTCGATTCGACTGATAAGAGCGCTCTGGAAGGGAGAGACAAGTTTCAAGAGCCGTATTCTGGGGATCGAATTCAACGATGCCGTCTTCGAGCCTCACCCGATTCAGAAGCGTCTTACGATGTGGATTGGTGGAACTAGCAAAGCCGCAATGAAACGAGCCGCAACCCTCGGTGATGCCTGGCATCCCAACGCCCAACCCCTCGATCAATTCGCAAAACTCGTCGCAGACTTCGGGAAGGTCTCTCCAGAAGCGAAAACCAAAGCGATCTGCGTTCGAATCGGCATAAACACAAAGGCTGAGCAGTCCGAGTACAAATCCCCCCAGGGCGAGAGACGCATAATGCTATCTGGAAACCAGGCTCAAAACAAGAAAATACTCTCGGGTCTCGAACAGCTCGGAGTTACTTACCTTGTTGCCGTGCCTAGCCCAGACGGAAAAGTAAATGTGGCAAACCAGGTAGAATCGATCAAGACATTATCGAAACTTCTCAGCTGATAGGCAGACGAGCGAGTGGCTTATCCAAAGTTCTTTAACCCCGATCGATTCCAAACGATTCCTGTTACTAGAATGCTTCCTACCGCCGGCGTGAATCGCGTCTTCGGTTTATTAGATCTTTTGAAAGCGTACAATGGAAAGGCTGACATCGCAACTCTTACCATCGACCTTCGCATCGACCTTGACGAGCTACTGCCCATCATCGACACAGCCGAGTACCTCGGTCTCGTCACCGTCAAGGAGGGTGAGATATCGTTGACAGAGCTGGGCACAAAAGCGCTCAACAGCAGGATAGCTGAACGAAAGAAGCTCGTTCATCAGCGCTTGGAAACCCTTGAGCCCTTCTCCGACATCGCAAAACTGCTCAAAGAACAGGGACAAGTCACCCGCTTCACGCTCGCCCGTTTCATCAGCTCCAAGTATGGACCCACTCTCGACATACCAACGTTGATCAGCATAATCATCAGCTGGGGAGTCTTCACAGGCTTGTTCGGCTACGATGGACAATCGGAAAGATTGCTGCCGAAGACCCACAGCCACTAACTGATCTTCGAAATTATTCGGTCCGCAAGGTCATAGAGTACCGGGTCCCGAGGACTCCTCGGACGCTCAAGATCGATCTTAACATCATCAACTATCTTCGCTGGCCGTGCACTCAATACGATCACCCTATCAGCCATCTCAACGGCCTCCTGCACGTTATGGGTGACCATAATCACCGAACCAGTCGGATAGGCCGGGTCTCTCCAGATGTCCAAGACTTCACGTCGCAAGTTCTCCGCTGTCAGGGCATCGAGACTTGAGAACGGCTCATCCATCAACAACACCTCCGGCTGGAGTGCGAGGGCCCGGGCTATTCCAACTCGTTGCTTCATACCCCCAGAGAGCTCCTTCGGATAGGACGATTCGAATCCTTCCAACCCGACATCCTGAATATATTTCTGGGCGATCTTCAACTGCTCCTCCTTGTGAATTGATTCTGATGAAATCGCCATCAAGACGTTTCCAAGCACAGTCTTCCACGGTATGAGGGCGAATGTTTGGAAGATTACACCTATCTTCGGGCTTGGACTTGTGATCGGTTGGCCATGAAAGAGAACTTGGCCGCTTGTCGGTTTGTCAAGTCCGTCGATTATTCGCAGAAGTGTACTCTTTCCACACCCAGAAGGTCCGACTATGCAGAGGAACTCTTTGTAGACGTCGAATGAAATATGGTCGAGCACGGTTGTGCTCTTACCCTCACCGGGATAGATCTTTGCAATTTCCTTGACTTGGAGTATCGGCCCTGTTGCTTGGCTCAACAAGTTATCCCTCAAACTTGTATCTGTCAGCCTTTCGCAGCAATCGCCGCCAAACCAGCCGGTTGATAATCAAGACCGTTGCCGTCATGACCAATAGGGCTGCGTAGATCTCAAGGGGGGCAAGTACTGGGTCCTTTGTTGATAGCGTGGCCTTAACCAGAAATGAACCTAGCCCAGGAACATTGGCGTCAGATCCGATGTACTCGGAGACTATGAGCGCGTTCCAGCCTCCGCCCCATGCCTGTATGCTCCCGATGAGTATTGCGGGAAATGAGGCGGGAATTAGAATCTCCTTGACGAAACGCCCTCCTCGAATCCTGTAGGCCGCAGCCGCCTCCAAGAGGTCGTTAGGAACGCTATTCACTGCTCCGACGATATTGAACAGCAGATACCACTGCATGCCGGTTAGGATCAAGAGCACTGATGCAAGGTTGAGGGTGAAACCCAGGTAGGGGGAGCTCTTGAAAGGGTTAACGAGAAGTATCACGACGATAGGAAACAAGGCTGTTGCAGGAATAGACTGTCCAATATCAAAGACCGGCACGAGCAATCTGGATAACCTTTGGCTTCTCGCTATCAGTATGCCTGCTGCCAGAGTCCATGAAAGGGCAATGGCATATGCTGTGACGAGTCTAGAGACTGATAGAAGGGTAAGAACGATCAGTTCGAGGGCTGTCACGTCAGTTGCAAGGAGGGAAATGCCGTTGGCAATCGATTGGGATCGTGACATTATCGTAACAATGAGGCCCAAAAGAACGAGTCCGATGAATATCCCATAGCTGAGCAGTCTGCCCCATAACGGTATCCTGCTGATTCGTTCCGGAAATCTCAGTCGCTCGGTTATGTGGCGTATGCGTCGCAAACGGGTCAACTCCAGAACTCTAGCCGTGTAGGATCTCTCTGACTTGAAGAACGAGAGTACAGGCGAAACTAGACGGTCTTCGTATTTTCTCACGCCTACTGCTACAGAGTTCTGTCTTGTCGCTGTTGTTCTGGGTGCGGCTATCGTTTCGTATTTGTATTTCTCAGCCCTAGTTCCAAGGGGCTTCCAGACCAATCGATCAATGGCGAAAATTATCCCAACTAGGACAATTAGGCCGAAAAGCGCTGAGCCTAGGTCGGACGTGGCTGCCGCCACAGAGATGTACTTCCCTATCCCGGGCAGATCGACACTCGTAGAACCGAACGATACATGTTCCTCTATGGGTATCAAGTACCATCCCCCACCCCATGCAAGTATACTACTCCAGACCAGCTCCGGGAATACTGCTGGAAGAACGATCTGGCGTAGATATCGAGTTCCGTGCATGCCGTAGGCGTGGGCAGCTTCCTTGAGGTCGTTGGGAATAGCGTTTATTCCAGCGATGACTCCGAACGTCGGTGCCCAAGCCATTGCTGTGAAAATCAGAATTATCGAGGCGATTTCTTGGTTGAATTCGGGAGGAGTAAGCCCGCTTCCACTTCCTAGAATCAAGAGAAAGACAACGGGCAGAACCCCGAGAACTGGGACTGATTGGAATATGTCTAGAAGTGGGAGTAACACGTGGGAGGCGCGGTGGCTCATCGCCGTGGTAATGCCGAAGGCCAACGCAAAGGCGAGCGCGAATCCGTAAGCAACAGACATCCGCGTCAAGGTTCGAAACGCGAAATAGGGAATGCTGGGGGTCAAATTGTTGGACATGATCGAGTTGGCGGCACCGTTGACGATTGTTTCGACAATTAGCAGACCGATTGCCACGATCGCTATCGCGATTAGAAGAATCTGTGTAAAGAGGGTGGTCTTTTCTCCGGCCGAGGATGAGATAATGCGTCTTCTAAGGCTCGGCCTTGGCACATGCAAAATGAACTCTATCCGATATTCTTAGAAAAGTGGACGGTTGGCTTTCGTTATAAAAGGGCACTCGGACTTGACGATTCGAGTGATGCTTCTCGATTTTTTTTTCGCGGACTTTTCTGATTGCGGAGGAAAGTATGGTCGATGGTGGGGCCGGTGGGATTTGAACCCACGACCTCTGGCCCCGATTTCTCGGAGTCGCCAGCGCCCCAGGGTCACCGTCCACGATTGGACTCTGGTATCCTCTGGGCGGGGTCAATCCCCTTGACCAAGCTAGACGACGGCCCCTCGGCTTCTACGATAGTCAATAGGCTTTGTCTCTTTCTATAAAGGAAAGAGGTTGAGTGCGGATTAGGCAAGATTCTATCGACCGGTCTCAGGATGGTCAACCCAATTCCCACCGTCTGAGGAGACGATTCCACGTCTTCCCCTTCAAAACACTTTGGACTAATTCTCACGACGAATTCTGGAGGAATGTAAAATCACATCGCGCTCTCGTCGTTGACTTGTCGTTTGCGTCTCTGCGATACGCCGATGAGATACTGTAGGCTCCCAGCTCCTAACGAAAGGTTGAACACCGCTTTCAAAGCGGCTAGAACCTGCTCATCGTGAACCTCGATGACGCAAGGGGGCAGTAAGGTAGCATTGAACAGTTTGGTTTCGCAACCCTCGCAATCCATCTTCATGAAATCGAATTGTATGTCGAAGAGGTCGAGGTCGAACTGTCGGTTGAGAACCTCAGCGTTCCAGGCATTGGTATGAATGTTCTCCTTGATGATCTCCGAGAGGTGTCGGTCAGGTTCAACGCATACGACCCTTTTCGCTCCGCGAAGGAAGTAGAACAGAGCTGTCTCACCGCACCCCGCGCCTACGTCAAGAATTGTTTTGCCTTTGAGGCTGAACGGCAGATAGTATCTTTTCCAGTCAAGCCATTCACCGTATATGACGTTGAAGAAGTAAGGGGTGATCTTGATGGAGAATTTTCCGATCCTCAGATTGTAACTTTCATTATCGTGTCGTGTCAGAACCCAGTTCCAAGTCACCAGTAGTTTCTTGAGATACTGGTGAGGAAGCATGACCCTGCCCGGGACTGCTATCAAAGGCCCCCGAGACCTTGAAAGTTTGACCCCGGTCGGAGGAATCATTTTCAGGTCAGTAAGACTGGGCTTTCACTGCCCTCTTTTAGGCCCCAGACTTTCTGACAACCCATTTCGACATATGACTTGGTCGTATTCTGAAGACTGCTGATGACGGGTCCTACTGGGACGCTGGGGCGATTACTTGCATTACAGTTTCTTCAATAGGATAGCCTTCTTTTCGCCAGCCTTCCATTCCGTCGAGCATTTCCTTCACCTTGAAGCCGAGAGCCGTGAGCTTCGCGGCGGCTTTGGTGGAAGCGTTGCAGAATACCCCGTCACAATAGGTCACTATGAGCTTGTCCTGTGGCAGAGAGGCGGTCGTTGTAGAATTGATTGTTCGGTGGGGTAGGTTGATAGCTCCTGGAACATGTCCTCTGGCGTACGTTTCTGGTGTCCTTGCGTCCACGACAATTATTCCGGAGACCTTGTTGATGATGTCGTGGTAGACGTCTGAGGGGTCGGTTTCGAAGGACAATTTGGAGAGGAAGTGGTTGTGGGCGACTCCAGTGTCCGCTGGTGGTGTTGCGAGAACTTTAGAATCGGTTTGAAAGAGGGATTTGTTTCTGCGATCTGACATGTTAGTATCAGCACGGAGTGGGGGAGTTTTTCTATTTATTGCTTGCAGGAACCGTAACTGCCTGTTTGGCTTCGGGTCCGATATGGTGCGGCCTATGCATGCGATAGGTCGCGAGGGATCCGAGCCCACTGACAACCAAAAGGGTTGCTATCGGGAAGACGGGAGCAACTAGAAGTGTTGACACTAAGCGGTCGACGGGTATGACTAAGGGTGCAGTGTAGAGCTGGGAAAAGCGGAGGGGAATAGCCTGCAGGCTTGCAGCTCTTGCGGCCTGTTCCACGGTTCTAGCGTAAAGTACGCCGATGGCGAAGGTTGCCAAGCCTCCTAGAATATTGATTGCTCCGCCCAACCGTGTGTACCTGACTAGCATCAGACCGCTGCCGATTAACACGACGAAGGCCACGCCGAATTGGGCAAGCATCAAGTTGTCCGGTTGGCTCGATGCGAGATTGATAGCGCTTGGGAGGTTGTAGCCGAATAGGGCCCAGCCTATGGCGAGAAGGCTGCCGAACACGCCCAGTCCACCAGCTAGCAATGACCTTGGATGTCTGACTCTGGGGTTGTCTGTCTTAGCCATTTTCTATTCTTCGCGAACGAGCGTCCTCTATCGGATAAGTCTTCCACACTATCTCGTGAAGGATTCCAGCATCTTGCCGAGGCTTATTCCTCGACGTTTTGCTTCTTTTAACAAAACCTTCTGGACCCCGCTTGAATACTGAACAGCCTTCTTGGGTCGATCAACCACGGTATCAGGAAGTCTTAGGCGAGCGGCAACTCTTCTCAGAACATATTTCCGAATCACTTTCCCGTCGACCAGGTTAACCCGCAATGAGGCAGGCAGCCTCAAGGCGTACTCGACAAGGGGAAGATATGCAAAGGGGCAGCAAAGTTCGAGACCGGCTGACACAGCCAGCTTGTCTCCGGGGTCAAAGTCTTTGACAGAAGCGGAAACAACGCTGTCGAACATTTCCCTTCCAAGATTCTCCATCCCGTCTCGCAAGGCGATGTCTTCGAACTTTCCGTAACCGCCGAATAACTCATCACTGAGCTGACCGGCTGCGATGTAGCTCAAGCCCATCTCGCGCATTCTCTGACAGGCAAAATAGATGGGAACCGAGATCCCCACGATAGTTGGGTCAGTGGTCTCGGTGATATCGACGACCTCCGGCAACGAGTCAAGAATCTCTGAACTCGAGAATTCCCCTATGTTGACATGAAGTCCAAAACTCTTCGCGGTTCTCTCCGCGTGGGCTAGTTCTTGCTGTCCTTTCAGTCCCACCGACACCAGCGTTGGCTCCAGACCCTTACTTTTCGCGATGTAGGCAACGAGAGCGCTGTCAAGTCCCCCAGAGAACGCGATTCCCGAGCCTCGTGGTACAACTCTACCGACGGCTTCCGTGAGGAGTCCGTCCAGAGCTAGAGTCGCGTCAGACTCACTTTTCGCTTCCTCCTTTGGCTGTTTGAGCGAGTGGTCAACGATCGTCTCGTACCTTCCCGCGGCTGCTCGAATTACTTTGCCTGGAGGAACGGGCTCGGGTTCTCGAATTCCGATCGAGATGAGAGGAGATTTCAGGCTGGCAAAGGCAGTGGTACCTTCTTTAGTAGTTCCAAAATAGAGAGGCTTCTGTCCAATGATGTCCCTCCCCGCGATGAGTTGATCCTTGAGCGAGGTTAGGAAAGCGAAAGCTCCGGGTGTCTGGATGAGACGGCCGGGACCCGCCGGACCGCCTTTGTCTGTTCTTCCGTCATCACTGAACAAAACGCCGTCGAGGGCTAACGGCACCGCCTGATGGTCAAATGAACGCGGACCATTGTAATCGCAGACCCCAAGCACGATTCTTTCACCGCTCGCGACGCTTTGCGAGAAAGTTTGAGATTCTGATCCACGATTCCGCATTAGGGGAAGAATGATCTTCGTTTTCGATTCGAGGTCGGCCGATTCCCTGCCTATTAGGCCGCAGATACCAGTCATTTGTTCCTCTGTTTTTCTTCGGAGTTTGTTTAATATGATGGGCTAGTTGTTTCCTTGCTCGGTCGGTAACATTGCCGATACTTCCAATTGACACGGGCCGTTATGGCAGTCCAGAGATGAGGAGAATCTTCGAGGAAGAAAACAAGCTCCAACGATGGCTGGATGTAGAAGCGGCGGTTGCGGAGGCGCAAGCATTTGTCGGTAATATTCCAAAGGAAGCGGCAGAGGAAATCAGACGAAACGCAAATACGAAGATAGTGACTTTGGATCATGTCAAGGGTATTGAGAAGGAAATTCGGCACGATCTAATGGCAATGGTCGTGGCGCTCTCGGAAGCATGCACCGGTGAGGGACGTAAATACGTTCATTATGGGTTAACTAGTTACGATATTGAAGATACTGCAACGGCGCTCCAGTTCAAGGAAGCATTCTCCGTTCTAGAGAAACGACTCAATGGACTCGAGGAGATCCTTGCTTCGAGGGTTCGTAAGCACAGATCGCTCTTGATGGTTGGTCGGACTCACGGGCGCCACGCCGGAGTCATCACTCTAGGTCTCAAGTTCGCGGTCTGGTTAGAGGAAGTCCGAAGATACCAGCAGAGACTGAACCAGGTCGAAGAACGAGTTCTCGTAGGGAAGATTCTCGGAATAGTTGGAAATGGGGCTGGGCTTGGGAAAAACGCGCTGAAGATTCAGGAGAGAGCGTTGAGCAGGTTGGGGCTCAAACCAGCAGGCCTCGTCACGCAAGTCGTCCAGAGAGATTTACACGCGGAGACCATTTGTTATCTCTCTCTGCTAGGGTCGAGTCTAGACAAGTTCGCAACGGAGGTCCGGAATCTTCAGAGAAGCGAAATCTCGGAGGTAATGGAACCGTTTGAGCGAGAGAAGCAGGTTGGAAGCTCGGCTCTACCATCGAAAAGGAATCCTGAGCTCAGCGAAAGGGTCTCCAGCATGGCCAAGTTAATGCGAGGGCTAGTCATACCGGCTCTAGAGAATATTCCTCTCTGGCACGAGCGAGACATATCCAACTCTGCCAGCGAGCGCTTCATCTTCCCAATGTCCTTTATTCTTACCGACGAAATGCTTCGGCTTGTAACACATGTCTTGGATGGTTTGGAAGTGCTTCCAGAAAATATGGAAAGAAACTTGGAGCTATCACAAGGCTCGTTGCTTGCGGAGAGAATTGTGAATTTGCTCGTGGCTATAGGGGTGCCGAGACAAGAGGCTCACGAGAGGATAAGGAAGATGTCGATAAGAGCCCTCGACAATAAGATTTCATTCTCGAAGCTCTTGCTCGAAGACAAATTCATCTCCAAGAGGCTGAAGACCCAGGAGATCAAGGACGCACTCGATTACAGGACGTATCTCGGCGTGACGCGCGAACTCGTCAACCTAGCGTTGAAGGAATAGGACGATCACTATTCGACAATAGAGTAAACTTTTATTTCGCTTCGAACCGCTAGAGCATAGAAGGTGGTAGGGCTTGAAGGAAGCTTTTCTTACAGTAGGAATGCTCCTTCTATTCACAGGTTGCATGGGCGCAATTGCTGCCACGACCGCCATGGGAGCTGGAGCCACTATCACTGCTCAAGCGCTCCAACAGCTTTTGGTTGCTGAGGTCATCTCAACAATTATCGCGATCGTTGGCGGTGCTCTTGTAATGCGTAACCGCTAGGCGGCTGTCTCAGGTTCCAGAGAGAGAATCTCGTCCAGCGGTTCTTTCGCATCAAGCCATTCTGCAATCCTGTCATACTTTTCAGGATCATGCTCGCGGATGAACCGGATCATAGGCAAGTAGAGTTTGGTTCCCCTTCGACTTGATAAGTGGGATTTGTAACCTATCAACGCTCCAATCCCCTTTCGAAGCTCTCTTGTTCGGCGACTGCGTGACATCGAGCTAATTCGCTGCGGGAATTTCATCGAGACCCAGCCAACCGGGCTCGTCTCCTTCGCGACGGCCACACCTGCGGTCATGAGATCGAGAGCGTAAGATAGTAGGTGCCAGGACTGTGTCTTTCTGATTCGCGCGTAGTAGAGATCAGCCTCCGCAAGTGCTGACATGGCCGCTTCGAGTTCGCGAGGTTTCGGAATTTGGCCTGGAGTGTTTTCCAGTATCCACTGAAAGAGCATTTCATGGTCGACATCCGACCTGTCCAATGCTCGTCGCGCCTCGGCGACGGTTCTGCTGTTGAAGATGATCCTCAGAACTTCGAATATGGACTCTGTTCTGTCTCGAGTTGACAGCAGCGCCGTATCTTCTAAGGTTAGGCTCTCTTTAGGTCCAGTCAGAATCTGAATGTCGGTTATTGCCGATCTCATATCGCCTCGGTCCCGTTCCATGATGGACCTGAGTGCCTGCTCTTCCGCATTCACTCCTTCTTTCGCGAGGATGCCCCTTAACAATGGGATTCCTTCGCGCAATCCTAGTCTTTTCAGCTCGATGAGCAGGCATGCGTCCCGCAGTGGCCTGATCTTCGGATCCCAAGGGTCATTGGCTGTTAGAACGATCGGAAACTGGGAGTCTTTGATTACCCGGAGAATCGCAATGATCGCGCCCGAGTCGGTCCTGAGGTTTATGCCGTCTACCTCATCCAGTAGTATGAGTCTTCCCTTGCTGGTCAGAGAAGATTGGGTTGATGCGAGCCCAGCGATTCTCGATAGAATGTCGCCACCTCGCTTGTCCGAGGCATTGATCTCTACAAGGTCCCATCCTCTCTCTCGAGCAATAGCCTCGGCAACTGTTGTCTTTCCCACCCCGGCAGGGCCGTACAGAAGAACTGCGGCCTTGGATGGGTTGCCATTTGACCAGGAGTCAAGCCACTGTCGAATCTTCTCTAGTGCAGGCTTGTTGCCTGCTATCTCTCGAGTTGTCTGTGGTCTGTATCTAACGGTCCAGGGCTGTGACATGTTCCTCTCGAACACTTCTATGAACCGATGCTTGAGCAGCTAGATGGGCCAGCAGAGCACTGAGCTGGACTTCTTCATCTCCTCCTTGTACCAGCCGGAAGTCCGTGTCCCCGATCGCCTCGATCAAGCTGATCCTTGTCTTCTCAGGAATAGGGAGGCGGAAGACTTCAGAGTGAATCTGGCGAACAATGTCGGATCCCGACAACCCGTACTTGACGAGAAGGGTTCGAAGCTCATCCCGCGCCTTGAGAAAGTCGCCCTTCAAGGCATGATTCAGCATCTCGTGGACGTCAGAGGGCCTAGCTCTCCCCACAACTTGGTAGACGGTCTCTTCGGAGATCCCCTTCGACATAGAGGAGGCAGCTTGGAGAATGTTGATGGCTTTTCGAAGGTCTCCTTCGGCTACTTCAACAATAGTTTTCAGACCCCCGTCAGTGGTCTTCAAGTTCTCATTCTTTGCGATTCGATGGAGAGATTCTACGACCTTTTCCTCGGGTAATGGTGTAAATCGGAACAGTGCACATCTTGATTGGATTGGCTCGATTATTCTGCCCGAATAGTTGCAGCAGAGAATGAAACGACAAGTGTTAGTGTAATTCTCCATCGTCCGCCGAAGCGCTCCCTGAGCGTCGCTGGTCATATTGTCCGCCTCATCCAGGACAAGAATCTTGAAAGGAACAGTTGTAAGTGAAGCCATTCGCGCGAACTCTTTCACAGTAGTCCGCACGACATCTATTCCCCGTTCATCACTCGCATTAAGCTCCTTGAACGCGTCCTGGAATCGCTCCCCGAACAGATCATGAGCGAGACACAATCCAGCTGTAGTCTTACCCGTCCCGGGCGGACCCGCGAACAAGCAGTGGGGCATAGTTCCCCTTTTGACAAAATCCTTGAGCCGCGAAACTATTTCTTCCTGGTCCATGATGTCGTCCAGGTTTTTCGGCCTGTACTTCTCAGTCCAAAGAGCGGCTTCCAATCAGATCCAACACACATGTTGGTGCTCCCAGCCATATAGAACTGTTTCATCCACCTCTCTGAGCAAATATCGTGTGATCAATTTGGTTTTCTGTTTAGAATTGGTTTTATGGGGCTCACTTTCGTCTTGGTGATTCCCGGGGGCGAGTAAACTGGAGAAGGAACCGTCAATCGTAGAGATTGTAGATACAGAGTTTGAAAACTCGCCTTCGCGAATTACGCTTCTCCGCGAGTTTCCCGAAACTCGGATCGGGGACAGGATCCTTGGCCCATATCGGATGGGGCAAGAGGTCGAACTTTCGCTGTGGACTGCTCAGCACTTGGTTCAGATGGGATACGCCCGCTTCAAGGATGAGGAGCAGCTGACCCTCAACACCCTATCGACCACTCACTACAAGGAAACGCTGCCCGGCGCAAGGCAGATCCCGAAACTGCCTCGGTCGTTCTACTTTCAGCTCCGCCGTCTTATCAAGGAGTTAAAGGGCCTTGAAGCGAAAGACAGAACCAAGGCCCGCGATCTGGACAAAGCACTAGCGCTCTCCAGGGACATTGTCAATATTCGAGTGAAGAAAATCGCTTCTCTCGGAGCGTCCGGAGAACAAACCACCGACGTCACAGCGAATCTGACGGTCGAAGAACAAGCACTGTACGAGAAGGTGCGCGAGAACGTGGAGTCATGGAAGAAGGACATTCTTGGCCGTGAGAGCACCAATTGACGCTCGTTAATCCCCAGACCTCTCGTCCTGAGGACGTTTTCCAAGACTTTTTCCGTTCATTTCTAGCGGACCAGGTTGGATCCAAGTACCGAAAACGGCTTGCTCAGGTCGCAGTAAACAACGGTATCTCTCTCGTAATCGACTTTGATGATCTCATCGCTTTTGATCCGGCCCTAGCTCGTAGCGTCACGGAGCGACCGGACGACTACATAGGTTACGCAAGCTCGGCCGCTACAGCCCAGATGCGCGTGGAGGACCCTGAGTACGCAGAACATGCTGGTCGAATATTCGCTCGGTTCCGCCGCCTCCCAGAGAAGAGAGCTCTCCGAAAGATTGGGGCCGAGGACATGAAAAAACTCGCCCTTGTAGAGGGGATCGTAGTTAGGACCACACAAGTTCGGCCGATGATCCTCAAGGCCGTATTCCGGTGCAGAAAGTGCCTCGAAATCGTTCAGGAAGAACAGAGCGGGGACTTAATGCGAGGACCCGGTCCAACGTGTCCAAGTTGCAAACAGAAGACCGCATGGGAACTGTTGGAGGAGCAATGCAAGTTCAAGAACACCCAGGAAGCCCGAGTCCAGGAACGCCCAGAGGACCTTCCCCCTGGACAGCTGCCACGATATCTCGATGTCAGATTAGAAGACGACATTGTCGACTCAGCTCGTCCCGGAGACCGCGTGGCCGTCACATCCATCGTAAGAGCCGAGAAACAGTACGTGGGAGAAAAGGGTCGCCTAAGAACCTTCAACCTATACCTCGAGGCAAACTTTGTTGATGTAGTAGGCAAAGAGACAGAAGTTGTCGAGATCACCCGTGATGATGAGAAGAAGATTCTAGAAGCATCCAAAGACCCATTCGTTCACCGCAAGCTCATCATGAGCCTCGCGCCATCCATCTACGGCTACGGGGAGATCAAAGAAGGAATACTCTACCTACTCTTCGGAGGCGTCTCCAAGCATCTCCCCGACGGAGTAAGTATCAGGGGAGACTTGAACACGTTACTCATCGGAGATCCAGGATGCCTTATCGGCGACGAGCGAGTTGTCCTAGGCGACGGGACGATCGCGAAAATCGAAGACTTTGGCCGCCGTCACCTTGAAGAATTGAAAATCGCAGTTCTGACAGGTCGCGGAAGAGCGGAGAAAGATCTCGCAAATCGATTTCACATCTACCGTAGTCAACCCACGATGGAGATCGTCACTGAGACCGGAAAGAGCATTCGAGGCACACACAATCACCCCTTGCTTTCGGTCGAGGTGGTCGATCGTCTTCAATTTCGACGCTGGAAGAGGTTGGATGAGTTCAAAGTTGGCGACAGAGTCGCAGTCGTTTCTGGATTCCCGTGTTATATTACAGGCTTTGTCAACACTGGATGGCGGCCGCTCGCTTACGGATTAGGTCCTAGATTTCGTGGCCGACTTCCAAAGAAGGTGACATCTGAACTTGCCGCGTTCGTGGGGTATCTGCTTGGCGATGGGTGGGTGCAGCGGTATAGAGTAGGGTTTACGGTCGCTGAGGGCGAAAAGGACACTCTAAAGCCACTTTGCGATATGTCCTTCAATCTCTTTGGAATCAGTCCAACGGTTAGTCTTCGAAAGGGGCCAAATCGCAACGTCGAGCTATCAGAAGGAGTAATTAACAGTCAAGATGTTGCGTACAATCTGGCCATCCTGAAAGACAAGCGCGTGCCATGTTTCATTCTCAGATCTGGAAACAAGGTGGTATCGTCGTTCCTGAGGTGGCTATACGAGGCAGACGGAACAGTCTTCTCCAGCAAGAGAGGATGCGGGGCGATCGGCCTCAAAGCAAAAGACATCGAGCTTCTTAGAGACGTCCAAATTCTTCTCCTACGATTCGGAATACACTCACGAATAATAGAAAACGCGCTTCTGATCAGAAGAGGAAGAAGCATTCTAAAATTTGCCGACAAGATCGGTTTTGCGTCAACCAAGAAACAGACTCGTCTGGCGCACCTTAGGGAGAGAGCTGCGAGACTGAAGCGTTTTGGAAGGCAACACAGTGAACGAGTTGCGGCCGTGTACTATAGAGAGCCTGCCGATGTCTATGATATTGAGGTTCCCAAGAGCCACCAGTTTATCGCGAACGGAATGATCTCTCACAACACCGCGAAAAGTCAACTTCTCCAGTATGTGTCAAGAATCGCTCCTCGAGGCCTTTACACTTCAGGCAGGGGAACCACGGCTGCAGGCCTCACCGCGGCCGTTCTTCGCGAGAAAACCGGGGGAATGGTCTTGGAAGCAGGTGCCTTGGTGCTCGCCGACAAAGGAATTGCATGCCTTCATCCGGATAGCGAAGTCTTTGTCGGTGGAGCCCAGAAGAGGGTGGCTGATCTCTTCGACGAGGAGCGCTTTGAGCGGGCGCTGTCAGGAGGTCATGAATTAGAATTGTCCCTTTTGCTTCAGCCTGTTGCAAATCTCGACCTTGTCAAACTTGCGACAAGGCAGGCAACCGCAACGCTAGTTGCACGCAGATGGTACAGTGGCCAGCTTCTCCGTGTGAGCATGGAGTCTGGAATGGAACTCCGCTTGACGCCAACTCATCCAGTTCTCGACGGAAAGACGCTAGAGTGGAAGCCCATAGGTAACTTCGGTCCTGGCGACAAGATCGTCGCCCTCAAGAAGCTACCCTCCTCACGGACTCCGGTTAGGATCCTCGACATTGTTCCGGAAAACTGGATCATTCAACCGACTCCCAGAGAGAAAATGGAGATTCGCCAGCTCTTAGAGGTCAAGCATCACTCCTTACGAGCAATCAACAGTTACTACGGCCTCAGACGTGATGCACTCAATGGCCGCGGAGCGCTAAAAGTAGGGCAATTCAAGGCGATCTTGAAAGACACAGGTATATACAACTCCTGGGTACAACGACCGTTTGCCTTCGGAAGAAAGAAGAACACAGAACGTCTCAAGATCGCCACACTCACGGCGGATCTTGCATACATCATAGGGTTCGCCTACGGAGACGGACATGTGCAATCCAATGCCAAGCACTCCGCCTTGAGAATCACCCAATCATCAACCCACCCCAATTACATCAGACGACTCCATAGAGCAATGAGCCAAGTCTCGGACCACCCATGGAAGATGTATCTACGCCGAGCCATGACGACAAAGTTTGCCAAAAGCTCGGAATGCCAGGTTCTCGTCTCACATTCTAACCTCTTCGTATACTTGTTCGAGTGGTTGACGCGGAACGGACTCCGAGACCTTCTTCATCTCGATGATGCGGCGCTTGCCGGATTCCTAGCTGGAGCTGTTGATGCTGATGGTTGCTTTAGTGTAAAGAAGAATCGGCAATACTCAGTGGTCTCCTTCGATCTTCTTCTCTCCAATGATCTTGCATCAAACCGACGCTTGCTTTGGGCGCTCCGGCGCTTCGACGTATACGCTCGCATAAGGAATCTGCAAGGCGTAATGAGCGTACAGATTACGTCCAGGGCTGATGTGAAGCGGTTGATGGAGCGAATAAGCCCGTACTCGGAGAAAGCGAAAGTCATTCCTCCTCAGCGAACGCGAATTTCAGCTCGACACGAGGCAGTTCCCGCATCACCCCTTCGTCTGGCGCTTTCGGGCTTGCGGCCAGTCCCCGGCGAACTTCTCCGCTCCGGTGATTGGAGTGCATTCCATTCATACCGTAGCGGCAAGCGTCAACCCTACAAAGCTCCTCTGCAACGGCTCATCCGTCGACTAGATCCCTGGCTGGATCCGTCTTCTCAAGAACGACTCCTCGCGCTCGCTGGAGACGACTATGCCCTCGAAGCAATCCGAACCGTCAAGTCGGAATTCTACACGGGCTACGTCTATGATCTTCGCGTTCCTCTAGGGGAACACTTTGTCACTGAAGGCATCCTCACTCACAACTGTATTGATGAGCTGGACAAGATGCGGCCTGATGATCGTGTTGCAATTCACGAGGCTCTTGAACAGCAGACCGTTAGTGTTGCTAAGGGGGGCATAGTGGCCACATTGAACGCTAGGGCATCGGTTCTAGCCGCCGCCAACCCGGCTCTCGGGCGGTATGAGCCTCATAAGAACATTAACGAAAACATCAACCTACCAGTGACAATCCTTTCCCGATTTGACCTGATCTTTCTAGTAAAGGATCTGCCTGAGCCCGAAAATGATTCCCGAATGTCAGAGCACATTCTCTCGCTGCACAAGACGAAACACACACCTGAAGAGGCGCCTTTTCCACCTGAATTTCTGCGAAAATACATCAGCTACGCGAAGAGAATAGTTCCAGTTCTAACTCCGGAAGCCGTGAAAGAGTTGCAGGATTTCTATTTGAAGATGCGCAACACCACTGGCAAAGAGGCGGCTGTTGCGATAACTCCTAGACAGCTTGAGGGCCTGGTCCGGATTTCTGAGGCCAGGGCCCGCGCTTTCCTCAGGGAAGAAGTAACCGTTGAAGATGCGAAGAGCGCAGTCAAGATCATGAGCTACGCCCTCTACGATGTCGGGGTGGACGTGAAAACCGGCAAGATCGACATCGACACAATAATGACTGGTAAGCCAGCGACAGTTCGAGACTCCTTGGGAAGGGTAATGGCGATTGTGGCTGAACTCGAACGGGAAACGGGGACCGTAGATGAGAAAATTCTCAGCGCCGCGATAGTCGAGCGGGAAAAGGTTACCGATGGAGAAGCACGGCGATTCGTGGGACAGTTGATTAAGGAAGGAATGATCTATTCACCCAAGGAAGGAAAACTAAAGCGAACTTCAGGCTAGAACCCATTCTAGGGAGCTGCCAATGCAGGTGAAGATTAGAGACCTCCCCATCGACAAGCAAGTAATCGAACTATTATCTAAGGAAGGTCTCGACGAGCTTTACCCGCCCCAACAGCATGCCATCGAAGCGGGGGTCCTGGATGGGAAGAACTTGGTCTTAGCGAGCCCCACTGCCAGCGGGAAAACCCTAGTTGCGGAGCTCTGCATCTTACAACATGTCCTCGAGCACCGTGGGAAAGCAATCTATCTGGCTCCGTTACGTGCGTTGGCTAGCGAGAAATTCAAGGAATTCCAGCGCTACTCAACAATCAAGAAGCCCAGCGGGGACCATGTTAGAGCTGGGATATCCACAGGCGACTATGACAGCTCGGACCCTTGGCTCGGAAGATACGACATTATCCTCTGTACTAATGAAAAAGCAGACTCTCTCCTGAGGCACAAAGCTCCCTGGATGAGCGAACTTACACTAGTAGTCGCGGACGAGGTTCATCTCCTGACCGAACAACAAAGGGGTCCAACCCTCGAGGTGGTTCTCACCCGATTGACAGAGATCAATCCCAACATCCAAGTCTTAGCGCTTAGTGCAACAGTTAGGAATGCCGAAGAAGTAGGATCCTGGCTGAAAGCGGGATCCGTAACCACCGACTGGCGTCCTGTCCCTCTGAGAGAGGGAATCTATCACGATAATCAAGTGCAGTTCCGCGATGGTGCAAGCCGCGCGATCGTAAGTGGGACCAAGACCCCAAGCCTGGACATCGCGCTCGACGTAGTGAGCACTGGCGGCCAGGCGCTAATCTTCACCGAGACAAGGCGATCTGCAGTCGAGATGGGACGGAAAGCTTCGGTAGCCGTGAAAAGCCGATTGTCAAAGCCCGAAGAGAGAGCTCTGAATACCATTGCCGAGCGAATACTCTCGACAGGAGAGAAGACTCGGTTAAGCGAGGCCCTCGCTGCACAGGTTGGGGCAGGCGCCGGTTTTCACCATGCAGGATTAGCAGGAATTCATCGCGGAATAGTGGAAGATGCGTTTCGGGAAGGCAGAATCAAGGTCCTGGCAGCAACCCCAACACTTTGTCTCCCCGCAGGTGAGGAGATCTTTGGAAATCCCGCTCCTGTTCCAATAGAGAGACTCTCCAGCGGCGACAGAGTGTTGACTCATGGCAACCTATTCGAAGACGTCGTCACACCAACTTCGAGATGGTATGACGGTCCTCTTGTAAAACTCACACCTTGGTTCCAGCTCCCGATGAGAATGACCCCAGAGCACAATGTGCTCCGAGTGATTCGCACAAGGCATTCAACGCGAACTCGTGGCACAATTCGTCATTGGTGGACTTATTCCAGGCCCGATTGGACCGTCGCAAAGAACCTGATCGTTGGCGATCTCGTATTATTCCCGAGAATCAAAGAAGAGCGCGATATTCACTATATTGACCTGGCGGAGCAGGGCCCCTTGGCGAACCAGTCTGGCGTCGTTGGAAAACATTGGTCAAGACTGAAAATTGACCGTTTAGAACTAACCCCTCAGACGCTCGAAGTGTTAGGACTGTTTCTCGCCGAGGGTTACACAGGAAGACAAGGGCAAGTGATGTTTGCCCTAAGCACGAAAGAGTCAGAGCTGACCACAATGGTCGCGGGCTGGTTCAAAGCAATCGGTTTGAGGCCCGGCGTTATTGATGGTGAAAGACACAGAAGGGTCGTTAGGGCATGTTCTAAGCAGCTTGCAGATTCCCTTCGAGCATTATGTGGGCAGGGAGCCGCTGAGAAAAGGATTCCACATCAATTCATGTACCTTCCAAACAACCAACTCGCCCATTTCGTTAGAGGAATGTGGCGTGGAGACGGTGACATCACGAGATCTGGAGCAAGAACGGCTAGATATTCAACCGTGTCGAGGGGTCTGGCCAAGCAACTGTTCGCGGTGCTCGTCAAACTCGGGTACATGTCGACGATCAGGATGAGCAAGAGAGTCGGGATCGGGTCCGAACAAGGCCTAGCAATTACTCACCGGCACGACCTCTACACGGTTTCTGTTTCCGGAAAACAGCTAACCCGTTTCATGGCAAAGATCTTGAGAGTCAAATCGGACCGGTTTGAAGGAAATCGTGAATTCAATAGAGGGTATCTCGACTCGAACTACTATTACATGCCGATCAAAAAGGTCGAGCAAGAGCTCTACCAAGGCACAGTTCACAACCTAGAGGTCAAAGGCCACAGCAGTTATGTTGGCTCATTCATAGTTCACAACTCCGCAGGTGTTAACCTCCCTGCTAGGGCTGTTGTCATCAGCAGCTACGAGCGGTACGAGGCCGGCTATGGTAGATATCCGATAAGTGTGCTAGAGTACAAGCAATTCTGTCTCCCTGCAGAAGTGCCTGTAACCTTGGGTGACGGATCGGTAATTCCAATCGGTCGTATCGTGAAGAAGAGAATTAGCGACCGCGTGCTATCCTTGTCGAACCCTCACGGGCTCCTAGGCAAGCCTATCGCCGGATACTTTGAACGAGAGGCGGACGAACTTGTTGAGGTCAGCACTGTAATCGGAAGAACCTTGACTGCAACTCCGGGACATCCAGTTCTAACCAGAGGGAAAGACGGCGCTCCGATGTGGGTCCCCATAAAATCCATCAGAACGGGAGACTACATGGCATATGCGAGGGAGGTCCCAACTTCAGAGCGTGATGTGTACTGGTTAGACTTTCTGCCGAAGAAAATAACATACGTTGCACAACGGATCGGCTTCTTCAATAGGAATGCCATTCCCGCAAAATACAAGGATGTCTCTCGACATCTCGGAGTAAGCCTCAAGACCTTCAAGGGCTACACCTCGGGGAGACGAAATCCGCCTTTATCCAGAGTCGTAGCGTTGGGCGGACATTTGGGACTCAGCGAGACCGAACTCGCATTGCAAATTCGTCTCGTCAAATCCAAATGGGGCAAGCCAATACGGATACCCGATACAATCGACGAAGACTTCATGTGGCTAGTTGGGATCATAGCTTCTGACGGGCACATAAAGAAATCTCGAAGCAACAGAGGGACGTACTTCCATATCCGTGTTTTCAACAAGAACCGCGGAATCATCGAAAAAGCCAATTCGGTCTTTCAAAAACTAGGCTGTCATCCTCGAATCACTAGCAGAGGCGACGAGCAGCTCACGGTTGAAATTGGATCAAATCTACTCGGTCCAATGATCTCCCAGTTTGGGATTCCGTTCAGGAATAAATCCTTGGACATTTTCATTCCTGACTTTCTGTTACGATTCCCGCGGCGCTTGATAGGCGCGTTCCTCGCAGGCGTCTTCGACGGGGATGGTTCCTACTCTGAAACCAAGTACTCAAGAGGAATAACTACCATGGTTAGGGCGATCGTTATCGCGACGGGAAGCGACCGGTTCGCCTGGGGTCTTCACGATCTCTTGCTCAGGCTTGGAATCCTGAGCTCAGTCGTAAAAGACGCGCGCGTTCATCGAGTCATGTTGAACAACAAACCAACCATGTTTCCTAACCCGGTTTATAGGGTCACTGTCCGAAGGATATCTGATATTCAAAAGTTCAGAGATCTGGCAAAATCCATCAAGAAGATCCCCAAGATAGAATACAGCAACTATCACGGCTTGGACAAGTATCGAACAAGGGAAAATAGACTACCGTATTCTTGGGTGAAAGTAAGGAGCGCCGTTCTTAGGAAGCTCCGTGGCCCAAGAAAAGTCTATAATCTTTCCGTAAACGAAACCGAAACTTACCTCGCGTCAAACTTCATCGTTCACAACTGTGGACGAGCGGGGAGGCCTAGGTACGACAAGTTCGGCGAGGCATTGCTGATTGCTCGCAATCCGGACGAGTCTGAATGGTTGATGGAGAACTATGTCCTTGCTCAGCCTGAGAAGCTCTGGTCCAAACTGGCAGCAGAACGGGTTCTGCGCCCGCATGTACTATCGACCATAGCTGCCGGCTACGCGCATTCCGAGGAAGGATTGTACAGCTTTTTTGCGAGAACATTCTACGCCCACCAGTACGGGCCGCGTCTGATCAAGACCAAGATCGGCGATATTCTCAGGTTTCTCTTCAAGGAAGAGATGGTGCTAATGGAAGGCAAGGACCTTTCCGCTACAAAGTTCGGCAAGCGAGTCTCCGAGCTCTACATAGATCCAATGTCCGCGGTGATACTACGAGATGGCCTGTACAACCGAGCAAAGAAGATGACTGACCTAAGCATATTGCACCTAATTTCCAAGACCCCTGACCTTTCCCCGCGACCTCGTCCTCGAGGAGGCGAAGTCGACAAGCTGAGTTTGTTAGCGGAGCAGAGAAGCGACGAATTCACCTATCCCATACCAACTCAGTTCGAGGACCCTGTTGCCTACGAGGAATTTCTCGGAGAGCTAAAGGCCGCTCAAGTCCTCTCCGATTGGATTGATGAGCGGACAGAGGACCAAATACTTGAGACGAGGAAAGTTGAACCAGGCGATCTTCTCAGACTTGTGCAGGGGTCCGAATGGCTGATCCTCGCCACCCAAGAACTAGGGCGTCTTTTTGGACACAAAGATTTGCTTGCTCCTCTAGAAATGCTCAAAGTAAGACTTGCAAAGGGTGTTCGGCCGGAGTTGGTCAAACTGACCACGCTTGAAGGGGTGGGACGAGTCCGAGCGCGCATGCTTCACGATGCTGGACTGAAAACGATTGAGGATATCAAGGAAAGGAGCCTTGAGCAATTGATGAGCATTCGAACCATTGGTCCATCACTGGCGAAGAAGATCAAAGAACAGGCTGGAGGACTCATCAAAGCTGATGAATGGGAAAAGGCGAAGAATGCAAAACCCTCGGAAGTCGAACAACAAGCCGTTCTAACCGAGTACGAAGACTCCGAATGAGGGGTCGAAAGCCTCGCTATTCCTAGCCTTATAATGCGGGACTATCGTAGGCACCCCGAAGCCTGGGAAAGTTCGCAGATGGGGAAGATCAAGGTAGCACTGGCAGGCGTTGGAAATTGCGCCAGTGCACTAATTCAAGGGATTCAATACTACCGGAAAAACCCGCCCAAAGAAGACAACCTCACCACCGGTCTCATGCATCCAAAGTTCGGAGACTACGAAGTACAAGATATCACGTTCGTAGCGGCCTTCGAGGTCAACAGGAAAAAAATCGGAAACGATCTCAGCAAAGCAATTTTTACAGACCCGAACTGTGCGCCGAAAATTAGTGACGTCCCAGATATGGATGTCACCGTCAAAGCGGGCCCGATTCTAGACGGAGTGGCGCCTCATATGCGAGAGCCGTTCCACGTCTACAACAAGAATAGGACCAAACCTGTCGACGTGGCAGCCGAGTTGAAGGACTCTGGCGCTGAAATCCTCGTCAACTATCTACCTGTAGGCAGTGAAAAAGGAGCCAGGTTCTACGCACAGCAAGCACTGGACTCGGGTTGTGGTTTCGTGAACTGCATCCCCGAATTCATCGCGTCAAACGATGGCTGGTCGAGAAAGTTCGAAGACAGAAAACTACCGATTGCCGGGGATGATATCAAAAGCCAGGTCGGAGCGACAATTGTTCACAGGGCGCTCGTAGACCTTTTCCTGAAGCGTGGCGTGAGAGTGGATGAGAGTTATCAACTGAACCTCGGTGGCGATACTGACTTTCTTAACATGACTGTCGAGGAAAGGCTTCATTCAAAACGCATCAGCAAGACAACAGCAGTTGCAAGTCTCATTCCGTATGATGTTCCGACAAGAATAGGCCCGTCGGACTATGTTCCTTCTCTCAAGAACAAGAAGATCTGTTACATCTATCTGAAAGGAAGAAAATGGGGCAACATTCCACTCCAGATTGATCTCAAACTTTCAGTGGAAGACTCACCCAACAGCGCTGGAGTTGTTGCAGATGTGATCCGAGCGGTTAAGATCGGTCTGGACCGAGGAGTTGGAGGCGCACTCACCAGCATCTCTTCCTACTGTTTCAAGTATCCACCAGTCAAGATCCCTGATGGCCAGGCGTCCCAATGGGTGGAAGAGTACATCCAGGGAAAAAGAGAGCGCTAAGGCGAAACTTTCCGCGTCTTTCGGACCTCAGGAGCCTGTAGAGACTCTCCCCAATTGTGATTCAACCGACCTCTACCCTTCCATTCTTCATAATGCTCCATTACACCTGTGAACAGCAACGGTAGCCCAATCGTAGCATCAACATGCACGGTGCACTGCTCGGCCTTCGGGTCAAGCTTTCCCCACGATTGACTCTCAGGGAGTTCGCAGCCGGACAAACCACCGAATTTAGGATCGTCGGTCGTAACCTGGATTGCATAGCTATGCGGGGGAACAGGCATGCCCGCGATCTCTGCCATTGGAACGACCTGCTGAATGTAGTTCTTCGGAGTCCCGCCCCCGATGAAAATCACCCCCGATTTCTGCCAACGCCTCTTGAGGCTCATGATCTCAAGATTGTCCAGCATCGGATCGTAGACCATTGGAGGTCGACCTTGGTCGAGCTGCTCGTTCCTATACACTGTTAATGCCATCCCAATTGAACTGTCGGCTAGTGCTGGGCAGAAGATTGGAAGATGTTCCCTTGCGGCGGTGGCGAGAATGCCGTATTCGTCGTTGATTCGTTGTCCCATTAGCTGAAAGAACTCTCTGCTAGAATATCCCCGGGGCTCAAGGCTTTCGGAGAATTTCTCGACAAACTCGTCGGCCTTTGTGAACATGACATCGTCGGCATACGTATCGTACACTCTGTCTATTCTCATGCTCCTAAGCGTCGGATCGTCAATGTGATGTTGGGCCATGTAGTGGCGTCCTCCAAGCGACTCGTATAGGTCGTGACTGAGATTGGCGCCTGTGGATACGAGGACGTCGATTGCGTGAAAGGCGATGAGGTCCCGGAGGAGTCGCCTCATACCTCCAGCGATCATTGCGCCCGACAGACCGAAGAAGATTAGAGGGCGATCGGGATCGCTGAGCATATGAAGCCAGATCTTGTAACACCTACCGAGCATCCTGCTCTGGAATGATGTAGCATTGAACGCTTCCAGAGCTTCACTTACTGTGTGAACTTTGGCTACGTCAAAATGCTGCACGGGATGTTTGAATGCGTCGCCGCGTGGGGAGTATTGAATACGAGAGGATGAAGCTGACGCAGATATTTTTTCGTGAGGGTCAGAATTCTTGTTGATCTTCATTTTATCCTTCTAACTTGATTGGATAATGCGTCTACCTGTTTCTATTAAAAGCTCGTGTACTAGCACAAACTCCCAGAGATGAAACGGCAACTCTCGTTGAGCTCGCGAAAATGAAAAAGGGGAAAGTCGAATCGGGTCGGATTGGTTACTAAGCCACGAAGGTGTATTGCACTGTTAGCCGAACTTGGTGGACAAATGTGCTTCCGGTAACGCTCGAACCGTTCAAAACGATGCCAACGCTGATTGTGTTTGCACCCGCGCGTAGGTCCTGGTTTCGCAAAGCTCCGACAAGAGTGTTTTGCACAGTTGTCGCTGGAAGATTAACAGGGGCTTGTCCGTTCAGTTGGACTGCTAAGGCATTGTAGCCACCAGTTCCGCCAAAGTAGACAATCGTAACGAGAACTGCGTTCACCGTTGTGAATCCTTTGACTGGGGAGAACGCGAACGCGGCCGTCGCATTAATGGAACCACCAGAGAAACCGCTTGTCACGCCAATCCCAGTGGTAACTATCTCACCAGTACCCGGCTGGAAAGTCAGACCAGAACCAACGTTCAGGAGACTGATGTCTATGCTGGTCACTTGCGAGGTCGGAGTCGGCGACGGAGAAGTTGGTACAACTGCCTCCACCGAGACGGTCCCCATGAAGATCGCGATCAGAAGCACACTCACTACCGCTCCTTCTGTTCTATTCAATTTGCCACCCCCTTATGATACTGTGAATGGTGAGGCCCGGTTTCTCTTTAATAAAAGTGGCTGGCTGCTGAACAAGTTTTCGTAGACAAGCGAGGGCGAGAAGCACGGATCTCTCACTCTTGCCATCTCCTTGGAGAGGAAAACCGGTCAAGCGCTCTAATATCGGCGTCTGTGTCGTTGGAATCTCGGCGGACGACGCGCAGGACGTCTACCTCGGCCTCGCTGATGTCTCTCTCCACCTCGTCTCGGGCCATATGGTCGAGGAGGAAGGAAGAGCGTGGGGAACGATCTTCGGCCAGGAGAAGTCAATCTAATCATCTCCTGAATGTTCGAGGAGGTTGTTCGTCTTATTCTCTCAAAAATGGAGTCATCGCTTCGGCTCACGAGGGAGACAGCGATCCCGGCACTTCCCGCTCGAGCAGTTCTGCCGATTCTATGGAAATATGTGAGAGGTTCTTCGGGTAAGTCGAAGTTGATCACGTGGCTGACGTTCGTAATGTCGAGGCCCCTTGCCGCCACGTCGGTGGCAACTAGGAGGGCGATTGATCCGTTGCGGAAACCTTGGATCGCTCTGTCCCGTTGACCCTGCGTAAGGTCTCCATGAATCGCCAGCGCATTGTACCCTTCGACCCTAAGGGCTTGAGCTAATCTTCCCGCTCGAATCTTGGTGGAGCAAAAGATCAGCCCTTTGTTTACGTGTTCTGCCTCTATGAGGGAACACAGAGCTGGGAACTTTTCATTCTCTTCAGCCCAGACATATTTTTGCGCGACAGATTCAACAGAGATCTCGTCGCTGTCGACGAATATTCTCAGGGGATTTTTCATGTAGTGATGGGCGAGCCGAATGATTTCGTCAGGCATTGTGGCTGAGAACAGGGTTGTTTGACGGGGGCCCGGGACTCTTTCAAGTATCTGCCTGACATCGTCGATGAATCCCATGTCCAACATTCTGTCAGCTTCGTCAAGCACCACAAATCGGACCCTGTCTAGGTCAACTGTTCTTCTTTCTAGGTGGTCGAGGAGTCTGCCCGGAGTGGCGACAATAACTTTAGTCGTAGGCCTTTCTAACTTGTCGATTTGAACCCCTATGCTCTGGCCGCCGTAGACTGGAACAGTTCTAATTGGAAGATGTCGTGCAAGGCGTTCGAACTCTCCTGCGACTTGGACGGCTAGTTCGCGGGTCGGGACTAGTACGAGTGCTTGGAGTCCGTGAGCATGATTGTCAATCCTCTGCAGTATAGGAAGGGCATAAGCAAGCGTCTTTCCCGAGCCTGTGTGTGCCTGTCCAATGATGTCCCTTCCCTGGAGAATAGGCGCGATAGCTTCCGCTTGAATTGGGAACATTTCTTCGAAACCCATATCCTTGATTCCCTGAAGAAGCCGGGGCTGGAAACCTAGGGCTTCGAACTGTTGAGCCAACTATTGTTCTAACAGCAAGTCTGGCCGCCCCATAAAGACCTTCCAGTCCCGAGAATCTGTATCAACGAAGCGCATAACCCGTCATCTTACCTAGGGTCTCTCGGTTCTCTTCCAGAGGCTAGAGGCGTCATCGGCAAGGCCCTCGTGACGGTGCTCCCAGGCTTGATGCTTGGGCATATGATCTTCACAAAAGGTCTTGCCGCAGTACTCACACTTCTTGTTCTGTGATGTTACACGTCCGCATTCGTTACACTTTTCCAAACGTCAATTAACCTCGAAGAGATGATCTAATGATGATTTGTGACTGGTTTAAGCTTGAGCCTGGGCAGGGGCAAATTCTTGGTTCTGATTCCACTTCAAGATCAGATTTTGCAAGAGCTTCGCATGATCATTGGCGAGATTCAGCTTGAACATTCTGACGCGCCCGTAATCTCTCTCTTCTACTATCCCGGCTTTTGACAGGTCGTCTAGATGCCGTTCGGCGGCGCTGTAACTCTGCTCCGTTCTTTTCGCGATTTCCGTCAGATGCAGCTCTTCGATTCCGGAAAGAAGAGTTAGTATTCGGATTCTACCGCTGCTCGAAAGGACCCTTTCTAGAGGTGCCCTCTTTTCTCCGACCAAGGCTATGCTCTAATCGAGAGGGTCGACTCGAGCCATCGGCGTATGGCAGAGGCAGGGGCCGAGGATATTCCAAGCAAGGTTGTCTTTCCTCTGAAACCAGTAGTGGAGAGCTGGGTGGAGAGAATGCCTGTAGCGTTCAGATTCTGAACGTACTTCCAGACTTGCGTATGTGCCCGGTATGTTTCCTTGTTTTCCTCGCAAGCCATACGATACGCTATCTCCACATCGCCCATTGTAGCATATGTTGCATTATTTCTCTCCAAGACTCGCGCTAGCGCTAAGAGTATCAGTTTCTCGTGAAGGTTGAGATGCTGGGAGTATTCTGTGCGGAGAACAGGGTATACGCTGTTTGCGGCGGCTCTGATATGATCAGGCTTCACCTCTCTAGCACCTTCCGTGTCCGCGTACTTTCCACCTCTCCAAAGTAGCTCGATAGCGTAGCGAGCGTCGCCTCCAGGCGCCGCCATGTCCGCCACGAAATTCAGGACTTCTTCGGGAACTGTTCCCTCTTTGAACGCCAGTTCTGCTCTTTCTCTAAGAATTTTCTCTAGCTGTGGAGTAGTGTAGTGATCGAGGCGAATGACGTTTCGCTGGAGAGTGCTCTGAGTGCTTCTGTCGAGATCTTCAAGGTTCCTGAGTTCCCGCATGATGATTATGAGGGACAATCTTACCGGTCGACCAGGGCGCTCCTCTTGGATGCGCGTAAGATTGTAGAGGCTGGTGGAGCCTTCTGTTTTGACCAGCGAGTCCGCTTCGTCGAGCGTGAGGATAATGTGGAGCTTCTTGTCCTCAAGCTGATCTAAGAGAATGTGCAGAAGTTCTTCGCTGGAGAAACCTCGCTGGGGAAACTGGGGAGTGAATGTCTGAAGGACTTTTTTGAGGATCATGAAGAGGCTTCCTCGATACTCGCGGCAGTTCACGTGGATGTATTGGAGGTTGAGCTTGAGAGTCTTGGCCGCGTGCTGTATGTCTGTACCGAACCGTTGCGTAAGGACTGTTTTGCCGGTTCCGATGTCACCGGTTATGAGGACTTTGGGACTGGTAGTTCCGGGCTTGTCAATAACGGATCGGAAGAGTTCGGCGAGGAATCGTAGCTGGTTTTCCCTGTGGGGTAGCCGGGATGGGAGCCACTCGAGGCTAAGAGGACCCTCGTCTTTGAAGATGGTGGGTTTGGAGAGGGCGTCCCGTACTATCTGGGAAGGGGCGGATATGCTGGTTTTCTCGATCATGACGAATACTTACACCTGAAAGCTCTCAAACTATACTGATGAACGTATAAAATGAGCAGAGATGGATAAAAGTAATCCCTGGAAGATAATTCGGCTTACGCCATTGGTCCAATCCAAACCTAGGACTCGGTTGCTTAACACATGCCTGTAGGCTCAGCAAGAAGGACTTCGCTAAAAGCTACGACTAGGGTTTAATGCGAGTGGGAAATCAATCACCCCATCTTCGCTCTCCATATTCGCGTTTTCCTGATTGCTCTTGTGAAAATGTTTCCCCAATACTCCTCCAATTTCCAAATGACGACGTTAGGGATTAGCGTTTTGATCTTCCTAAGTCTGAAGGGAAAGTGTGTTTCAAGTATCATATCACGCTCGGAGCCTTCGATATCGATTTTGATCGAATCGACATGCGCGTCAACGATGACGACTCGACTGTCACTTCCAAAGTTTTTCTTGAGCAGTTCTACGGCCTTAGGATCGGACTCTACACAAATGACTTTTCTTGCGCCGTGGTTTAGGTAAAAGAACGCTGTCTCGCCGCAGCCGGCTCCAATGTCAAGAACTGTACTTTTGACTGGTAAGTACCATTCATGCCAGCCTTCTAGTTCTTGTTCCACCGTTACTCTATGGTCATCATCGAGTTCAAGCTGTTTGAAATCTTCAATTGAACACATCTTCAAACTTCCGCGAGAGCATCTTTTGATACCCCATTCGATTGCAACTTCCTCCACATGGCTCCGCCACTTCAGTTCTAAAGGCGCCCATAAGGGTTGAGCCTTGGAGCTTGACGTTTCGTGTCGGATGGGCTTAATGGATATGCTCGTAAGGATCAAAAGAACGTGGT
>DASYWW010000038.1 GCA_035935655.1 Candidatus Bathyarchaeia archaeon | reverse complement strand
TCGCCCCAGGAGGGAGTGTGACGGTTCGGAGACCCCACTATATCTGTTCCTGACTAGAAAGAACGATCTGATCATCAGGATATTTCGTGTAGAGGTGAGCGAAACAGTCTTTTAGATTGGATTTTTCCCAACCTAATTGTCCTCGAATTATTGTTGGGCTTCGTCGGCAATAAACGCCCCGGTTCTGTTGTGCTGAGGTGTCATACCTCGGTCTCCAACACTTTGAAAATGATCGATATACTTTCGCTCGATGAATTCGAATAAATCGTTATGAATTCAGATGTAATCCAAGCGCGCTCATGAGAATCCCTTATTTGTAATACATCGTCTCACAAATCCGACACACATTGTCGACGAGAAAGAAGTCGGTTCTGAGGACAATACGGATAAGTGAAGAGCTTGACCGCCTTATCCAAAAAGACGCCAAGGAAAAAAGGACAAGTGTCAACGCCATGGTTGCCGGAATGCTTGAGAAGTATGCAGAGTGGGACAGGTTCACAGCAAAGTATGGCTTTGTGTCCTGTTCCCAGGATCTTTTCAGGAGTTTACTCGCCTCGTCTGTCGAGGAGGAGCTCGTCAAGAACGCGAAGCATCTTGGCGATAGACAGCCCAAGGAATTCCTTTACCTTTGGTTTAAGAAACTCGATTCCGATGGTCTCCAACGCTTCTTGTCCCTGATCTCCAAATATGCAACCTCGTATCAATATGACATGGAGGTCGAAGGCCGGACTCTCATTTTCAACGCTCACCATGACTATGGTGAGAAGTGGTCGAAGTTCCTCGAGTCTTTCTTCGGGCAGGCGGCAAGAGGCTTTGGGTGTGTCCCCCAGCTTGAGCATACGACAAAACACGTGATGTTGAGAGTCCAGATTCCATAGCGACTTGCCGGGAAACGATTTTTCCCGCGCCGAGATGAGCGGGCTGAATGATTCCTGTCAGACATTGTATCACAACCTCTGTCACGAGTGGACTTCCTCGTCAAATACTAGAGCAACCATAGTGGGATCGGTGAATGAAATGCAAGATGCAAACAAGCAGAACGTAGAGAAAGACAAGGAGGCTATCATCTCGATAGTCAAGGAAATGGCCGCATCAATGACTGGGCAGCAGAGCACGAAACACTGGGCTCAGGATGCGCTCTGGTTCGACATACCTGCCTTTGCCTCAAGAGGCGTACAACCAGCGCGGAACTTCTTTGACAAGGTCTTCAGCGGCTTCGAATCCTGCAAGGTTGACCTCCTCGAGACCGACGCCGTGGTGAACGGCAACATGGGTATGGTCTGCACCGTCCAGAGGGTCGACGTCAAAATGAAGAGCGGCGATGCAAAATCCATGATTGTCCGTGAGACCGACGTCTTTGAGAAGCGAGGGAAAGAATGGCAATTGATTCACCAGCATGCATCGGTTCCTGCGGGAGGAGCGTGGGATGGCAAGATCGCGAGAACTTGATCCATTAGCCATAACTGGGGTACTTGTGGGGTTTGTTCCAGAAGAAACGTCGCCGGAGTTGGGATTAAGAACGGTTTTCTTGCCGTCCTAAACAGTCTTTTGTATTAGACCAGAAATATTGCCGACTGACTCTGTTGGAAGCCGCTCTCTGGACTGAAAAATATCGGCCTAACACTCTGGACGAGATCGTCGATCAGGAAGAGATCGTTTCTCGTCTCGAAGAGTTTGTCAAGAGAGGAACAATGCCACACTGCCTCTTCGCAGGATCCCCAGGAACTGGAAAGACGACAGCCGCGCTCTGCCTCGCCCATGATCTGTTCGGAGAACGATTCCAAGACGTGTTCATGGAGCTGAACGCCAGCGACGAGAGAGGAATCGACGTCGTCCGGACCACCGTGAAAGAATTTGCACGCATGGCCTCGCTCAGCCAAGTGCCATTCAAGATTCTCGTACTAGACGAAGCTGACAACATGACGAACGA
>DASYWW010000036.1 GCA_035935655.1 Candidatus Bathyarchaeia archaeon | reverse complement strand
GGTTGGGAATGAAGTTCATGACCCTTTTCCTTGTGCCGTGATTTTCTCCGGTGCAATTTGCAACGGTGATCTCAATCAGGTTTGAGAACGGCGTATTGGTCTGCAGTGGTTGCAGTTCAATACGCCGTTCTCAAAGGAAATGTAAACTATTTGGTAAGGTTCCAGCGTGTAATTCTATCATATTGTGAGTATTTTTGTCAAATATATAAAGACTCCCTGTTACCCCAAAATTAAAACCGGAATGCTCTCTTCCTGTAATCTCACTCATCACAAAGATAAAGGTGGAGTGGAATTGAGACAAAGATAAAACCGGAATAGTTTACAAACATCTCTTTATACCCCACTGCTATAAACGTAAGCACATACTACAGAAAACCGGTATAACGTAACCACTCACTAGTGGTGGTACGAACCCAAGGGTGACCATAGGTAGTGAGTAGTAACTAACCATTAGTCGTTATACGTGAAGCTGATGATAGTCATCCTAAGACAGATGAGACTTGGTCGGTAGAATCCTTGAGTTTATGGCAGTGCTCTTTAAAACCATAGCCTTCCTTACATAACCTGGATGTTGAGATACAACCTAATACAAGGAGGGGCTATGGCTCAACTACATCATAACTTTAACACTGCACAGGTAAAACAATACTTTACCTGGTACATCGGTGGCACTATAAGCCGGGATGACGTATGTCATCAGTTGGGCATAAAACAAAGTCGGTTCTATGAACTGCTGAAAGCCTACCGGGCTGATCCATTAACATTCAGCGTGGCCTATGGGCGGGATTATGCCAATCATAAGACGGACCGAACTACTACGACTGCTATTCGTAAGGAACTGGAGCTGGAGAAAAGTTTCATAGATAACCCTAATATGCCGATTATGTTTTACAACTACTCGTCTACCCGTGATGCAATAGCCGAAAGTACAGGAAACAACGTAACCACCCAGACGGTCATTAACTACGCCAAAAAATGGGGATTCTACATTGAGCGGCCCAAGAACAAAAACCCGCACACACGACAGGTATTGACTGACGCAGTTGGCATGCTACTCCAGCATGACGCTTCCTTACATCAATGGTCACCGTATGCCGTCAAACAAGATGGTAGCCCACTGAAATGGTCACTCATTACAACCCTGGATGACCATAGTCGTACGTTACTCTTCGCCGATCTGTTTGAACATGAATCGTCCTGGGCGCACATTCAGTCACTGAAGTCAGTTGTCATACGGTACGGGGTCGGTGTGCAGTACTACTCGGATAACCATGCTATCTTTCGGTATGTAGCAGATAGAGATAAAAACGGTCTGAGTGCTGCCAATTACCAAAGAGTGCTGGGCACTGACGATGTTGCTCCGCAGTGGAAGCAGTGTGTCGAAGCAGCTGGCATGAAAGTAACCTATGCCCTGAGTCCTGAAGCCAAGGGTAAGACTGAGCGGCCGTACAGGTGGCTACAGGACAGGATCGTTAGAAGGGCTGCCAGGGAACATGCCCATAGCATAGATGCAGTGCGGTTCATTCTGGCTCAGGAAGTCGATCGCTACAATAACCGGGCTGTGCACTCCACAACTGGTGAAATACCAGCTATACGATTCATGCATGCCGTTCATGATGGAAGGAGTTGTTTTAGAAAACTGGATATTACGAAAACACACCCTCCGGTTACCTCCACCAAGGACATCTTTTGCTTGAGAACAGAGCGTAAAGTTAACGGTTATGGTAAGGTCTCCTTTGATGGTGTCCAGATTAGTGTGCCCGGTAACTTGGCAGAGAGAACAACGGTTACGCTGCACGTTGTTCCCGGTAAAGATGTAACGGAAGTAAGATTCTTAAAGGACCATACGGTACTAGGCTACCAACAGATAGAGACCCCTAAGTCACTCCAGTTTTAACTTTGAGATGCTCCGGTTTTATCTTTGAGTTAACAGACAAGCACCAGACAAGCGACCTCACTTGTCACACGCCAATAGAAATGTCCGGTTTTCCGTTCAATAGCAATGTCCTCTTTTTTGGTATGCTCCATGCATTAAAAATGGAGGGGTCTGTACGTGCCAAAAACCATAGCGCTCAGCGAAAAAGAATTACGGAAGCTGCATATCATCAAACAAGTAGCCGAGGGCCACTTACAACAAATTGAAGCGGCTAACAGTTTAGGTATCACTGCCAGACAAGTCAGAAGATTGTTAGTTCGGTATCGGAATCAGGGGACTGAAGGTCTTGCC
>DASYWW010000035.1 GCA_035935655.1 Candidatus Bathyarchaeia archaeon | reverse complement strand
TCAGCCGGGCTGGATGTTTCTCCTAGCGGTCCTACATCACTAGGAAGCACGCGTGAATTCCGATAGGATCAGTGTTGCGAACTTACATTACAAAAGAAACCAGAGACAGGAGCACTCTGCGAAACTTGGGCACCGAATACGTACCCGGTTCCCTGCAGGTTTACGACCAGACCGCATGCGAAAAGATAGGCCGATGGAGAAACATATCCAGAGACATGTGAAGTGGAAGCGCCAAACGCATTGCTAGTTGTGTAGTTGTAAGGAACGATGGGTATGAAAAAGAAGACGAATAGCAAGAGGACGATTACGATAGCAATGTTTCGTCCTGTGTGCCCGGCCAAGGATTTCGAGGGACCGATTGGATTGATTTAACCATACGCATCCTCACGCTTCAATACGTTGCGGAGCGTGGTTATTCTAGGTCGGTCAGTATCTCTCCATCTCCTGCGAGTCCAGCCTTTCCATGTAGAACTCGCAATAGTCAGACCCTGCTGTTGTGCATTCCATCTCGACGACGCTGTGTATCCTGCCTGTGATTTCTTCGGCGGCCCCGCGAAGGACCCCCGAGAAGAATTCGCAAACGCGATCTCCCTCGCCCACCTTATCTGTGCAGAAGACGCAGTCTTCCAATTTCAAGCGGGCTCGCCCAGTGAGTGGGTCTCCTCCGCTGAGGGACAGCCTTCCCCATCCGGTCGTGCTTCCGAGTTTGACGGCCGTCTCAAAGAAGATGCGAAGGTCTATGTTCAGCTTCCGGCCGATCTTCCCAAGACTCCTTCCGTAGCTGTGGCCCATCTCCTCTGTCACTGCGGTGCCGAGAGGGCCGTAGGTGCCCTTCAGGTCTTCGCGGACCGAGCTCCATGCAGAGCTCCCAAAAAAGAAGGCCCTGCCATTGGTGAGCCTGTTCTTCACGACCCCTTCGGTTATGTCGAACTCGAAGAAGTCGGCCAACGTAACTTCCGATGCCATGGATACGTGTTCGAGAGTCTGAATGATAATCCTTGGGGAGATATAACACAGTCATAGTATCCGTAGGAATGTTCCGAAACATAGCTACAACCCATATGAAACGAAATACGCAGACGCCGAGGCTTCATTTCGTTATCTAAACGCGGATCGAAAGTCCTCTAGCATCTCAGTCTTTTCGCGGTCGGTAGCGAAGGAGCCTCTGATGGAATTCTCCATGAGTCGGCCAAGCTCTGCGTTTCGGAAGCCATAGGCCACGCAAACTGCCGCGTAGACTTGCGAGAGCTTCCCTCCGGGCCAGAGAGCAGGGTCGTCAGAGTTCACCGACACCATGACCTTCTTGCGAAGGAGGACGTCTAGTCTAAGCTCGTTCACTGTAGCTATCTTCTGAAGGACCAGGTTCGAAATCGGGTTCATCTCGACAGCGACGCACTTCGCGTTCACCAACTGCACCAGGGAGTCCGACCGGACCAGGTGAATGGCGTGGCCTACCCTATTCGCCCCAAGCAGGTTTACGGCGGTCCTGATGTTCCTGAGGT